>DASYOJ010000436.1:0-4987 GCA_036007925.1 Candidatus Nanopelagicales bacterium | reverse complement strand
AGGGTTGGGATATCGAGAACATGGGCGATTTCGTGACCGAGATCGAATCCGTGCCAACGCTCAACTAGTGCCTGATCCGCTACCCCGTCGTAGGTAGCGCGCGATAGGGATGGAACCTCGATGACTCGTCCGTCGCGAACCAGCCCTGGAAAACCGATGGATGCTCGGTGGGCTCGAGGAAGAGTCGAGACCAGGTCCATGATGCTGGCCACGAGCAATTCTGGTGGGCAGGGATACGGCGTATCCATACGAACGCGATATACAAGGAGCACGCCCGCGGAGTCGAGAACCGAGGCCTTGATGCCGCTCCCTCCAACGTCCACCGCGAGCGTACGGACATCATGCGGCCATACGGGCACGTCATGTTCGCGGACCATGGTCAGTGCGCGGAACTCGGCAATGTGAGGATTTGGGAGCCGGTGGAGGTAACCACGATGGTGTGCTCGAACTGAGCGGTCCAACTCCCGTCCTTTGTCACCACGGTCCACCCGTCGTCCCAGATGTCGTAGTCATATGTTCCCAAAGTGAGCATCGGCTCAATGGTGAAAGTCATGCCCTCCTGGAGTTCCACCGACATTCGCGGGTCGTCGTAGTGGGGCACCACCAGACCGCTGTGGAACGAGGTGCTGATGCCATGTCCGGTGAAGTCACGCACCACCCCGTAGTTGAATCGTTTGGCGTAACTCTCGATCACCCGACCTACGACGCTTAGCGGCCGACCTGGTTGGACGGCATTGATTGCCCGCATGGTTGCCTCATGAGTCCGCTCGACCAGGAGACGCACTTCCTCGCGAACATCTCCCACCAAGAATGTTGCATTCGTATCTCCGTGGACACCACCGATGAAGGCTGTGATGTCGATGTTGCAGATATCGCCGTCCATGAGTTCCGTGGAATCGGGAATGCCGTGGCAAATCACTTCGTTCACACTCGAGCACAAAGATTTGGGGAACCCCCGATACCCCAACGTGGAGGGATACGCGCCGTGATCGCACACGTACTCGTGGCCGATGCGATCGAGCTCGTCGGTTCTAATCCCGGGCCGGATATTTCTCCCCACTTCCTGGAGCGCATCGGCGGCGATCTGGCCGGCAATCCGCATAGCTTCGATGATTTCGGGGGTTTGTATGTCCGAGCCGGTAAACGGCGTGGGGGCGGGCCGATCCACATACTCCGGGCGTTGAATGGATGTGGGCACTGCGCGCCGGGCGGAGACGAGACCTGGAGTCAGGGGTTGACGGATGGTCGAACTCACGCCCTCGAGTGTACGGGCGCAGTAGATTGGCGCTCGGATCTTTAAGTGATCACTACGTCGTAGCGAAAGGGACAGTCCGTGAGTTGGTACTACTGCCTCGAACATAAGCAGGTCGAGCCGCATGATGGCTGCCCTAACTCCGAGCGGCTCGGACCATACGAAACCAAAGAGGAAGCCGAACACGCGCTGGAATTGGCAGCCGAGAGAAGCGCTGCGTTCGATGAAGAGGACGAGGACGATTAGGCGTCAATGCTCGGAATGCACGAAGGCCCGCACCGTGAGGTGCGGGCCTTCGTGTTGAACTGTCCGAAGCCAGTCAGATGACTAGCGGCGACGGGTTGCCTTCTTGGCAGTCCGCTTGGCCGCCTTGCGAGCGGTGCGCTTGGCGGGCCGCCTGGTGGCCTTCTTGGCCGTGCGCTTGGTGGCCTTCTTCGCGGTGCGCTTGGCGGGCCGCTTGGCTGCCTTCTTCGCTGTCCGCTTGGTGGCCTTCTTGGCCGTGCGCTTGGTGGCCTTCTTGGCCGTGCGCTTGGTTGTCCGCTTGGCTGCCTTGCGAGGTGCAGCCTTCTTGGCTGTCCGCTTGGTTGCCTTCTTCGCGGTGCGCTTGGTGGCCTTCTTGGCCGTGCGCTTGGTTGCCTTCTTGGCTGCCTTGCGAGGTGCCGACTTCTTAGCCGACGCCTTGCGAGCAGTCTTTCGTGCGACCGCCACGTTGCCTCCCGTGTCGTTGGCTCTGCACTTTTTGCAGAGTCCACTAGTGAGACTTTGGCAGAGGTAGACAGCAAAGGCAAAGATCTCGGCGTCAATTCACCACCTCGTGTCGCAATTGTGGTACGCGCGCGCGGATGAGAAATGCGTACGTGCATGTACGTGCACGCGATCACGTTGAGTGCGTCGTGGAGTTATCTGGCAGGATCCGGCGTTATGACAACTGCACCGGATCCTCATTTCCTTCCCGACGTTTCACAGATCACTGTGGGTGTGCTCGGGGGCACAGGTGAACAAGGCCGCGGGCTCGCCCTGCGATTGGCGAGAGCCGGACAGCCGGTCATCATCGGTTCGCGTTCTGCGCAGCGTGCGGAGGAGATTGCCGGCGATATGGGAGGAAACGTACGCGGTGCCAGTAACGAAGTGGCGGCACGCGAGGCTCAAATCGTGATCGTTGCGGTGCCCTGGGATGGCCACCGGGAACTGTTGCAATCCCTGGCTGATGAGCTAGCCGACACCATCGTGGTTGATTGCGTTAATCCGCTGGGCTTTGACAAACAAGGTGCTTTCGCGCTCGACGTCCCAGAGGGATCGGCCGCAGAACAGGCGGCTGGGGTCCTGGAGAACAGCCGCGTCGTTGCGGCCTTCCATCACATCTCTGCAGTGCTGTTACTTGATGATGCAGTGGAGTCGATCGATACCGATGTCCTCGTTTTGGGGGACGACCGTGAAGCCACCGACATGGTGCGGGCTCTGGCTGGTCGCATCCCCGGCATTCGAGGCGTCTACGGCGGGCGATTGCGAAACTCCGGGCAGGTCGAAGCCTTCACTGCGAACCTGATTTCGATGAATCGTCGCTACAAGGCGCACGCAGGGGTTCGGATAACCGACGTTTAGCGGTACGTTTTACGTCTCACTCAGCGGTAGCTGTGTTCGGGAGCCGGGTATTCCCTGCTTTCAACATCGTGCACCCATTGACCGACAGCTCGACCCATCTCTTCCCGCAGGTTTGCATAACGGCGGACAAAGCGTGGCGCAGGATCCGGGGTCACGCCTAGTAGGTCCTGCCACACGATGACCTGAGCATCGGTCCCGGGCCCGGCGCCAATGCCGATGGTGGGGATGCTCAGCACTTCTGATACTTGGGTTGCAAGTTCCGCGGGAACCACTTCCAAGACGACCCCACTCGCCCCGGCTGCTTCCAGTGCTTTTGCGTCGCGAAGCAGGTGTTGACCGCTTTCACCGCGGCCTTGCACGCGGTAACCGCCGAAGACGTTCACCGATTGGGGGGTAAGACCAAGGTGCCCGATCACCGGGACCCCCGCCGATACGAGTGCTTCGACATGAGGAAGGACGCTGGATCCCCCTTCGAGTTTCACGGCGTGTGCACCTGCCTCCTTCATGAATCGCGTGGCCGTGGACAGCGCTTGTGCTGGACCTTCTTGGTAGGAGCCGAATGGCAGGTCCGCAACGACGAGGGCTTTCGAGGTACCGCGGACAACGGCGGCAACCATCGGGAGCATTTCGTCCACCGTGATCGGAATCGTGGAGTCATGACCATGGACGACCATCGCAGCCGAATCGCCTACGAGGAGCGCGGGCACACCCGCGGACTCGAGAATCCCAGCAGTCAGGGCGTCGTAGGCCGTGACCATCGCCCAGGGCTGATGCTCATCGGTGCGGGCCTGAAGGTCTCGCATGGTGGTGCGCCGTACGGGGGCATGAGTAGACATGTGTGAACTCCAATCTCGAGGCTCCCTGGCGAAGTCCCCGGACTCCTCCAGCATGCCATGCTCCGGGGCCCGAGGAAAGTAATCGGGTGAGAGTTATCCTGATCGGGCTTGAAAGTTACTTCTATGCGACCGTGGCGCCGCCGCAAGGAGCCCGATCGCGAGGAGATCCGTGCCTGTTGTGAATCCTGACAATGACGACTGGATGACGTCTGGTGCTGGCCATCCACGACGCTGGGCCATTTTGAGCGTCTTGGTCGTCAGTTTGCTGATCGTCGTCTTAGACAACACGATCTTGAATATTGCTCTTCCCACTATCCAACGGGATCTGGACGCCTCCCAGGGCGAATTGGTGTGGGCCGTTGACTCCTACATCTTGGTCTTCGCGGCGCTGCTGTTCACGTGGGGTGTGCTCGGTGATCGGTATGGGCGCAAACGCGTTCTCGTGGTCGGTTTATTGATCTTCGGTATCGCCTCGGCGCTGAGCGCTTTTGCACCCACGGCGCAAGTATTGATCGGTACCCGAGCCGTCATGGGAATCGGCGGCGCTGCAGTGCTGCCGACCACTTTGGCCATCATCACCGTCGTATTTCCCCCTCACGAGCGCGGCAAAGCTATCGGGCTGTGGGCCGGTGCTGTCGGTGCAGCTGTTGCCTTGGGGCCGGTGCTCGGTGGTGCCTTGCTGCAAAACCCCCAGTGGTTCGAGGCGTTGACAGGCAACGAGTGGGGTTCGGTGTTCTTGATCAATGTGCCGATCGTCATCATCGGGCTACTCGCCATCTGGCGAGTGGTGCCTGAGTCCCGTAATCCAGCACCCCGCCGTCTCGATGTCGGGGGATTGTTGCTGTCGATCACCGGTTTGACGGCGCTGATCTACGGAATCATCCACGCGTCGGAAACGCGCTCGTGGGCCGATGCGGGAGTTTGGATCCCGATTAGCGTGGGCATCGCGATCATCGTGGGCTTTTTGTACCTGGAGTATCGAAGCGAGCACCCAAGTTTTGACGTCAGCTTGTTCCGCAATCGCGGATATGCCGTAAGCATCGCGGCGGTTTCCTTGGCCTTCTTTGCTCTGTCTGGAGTCACTTTCACGTTGCCGTTCTACTTGCAGATCCTGCGTGGTTTCGATCCACTGACGGCAGGTTTGTGTTTTGTGCCCTTCGCTGTTGGTCAGTTGATCGCAGCGCCGCGCAGCGCGACTACCGTCGCCAGGTTCGGCTATCGCCCCGTAATGACCGTTGGGCTGATCATCGTTGCCGCTTCCTTGATCGCTTTGGCGGTGATCGAACTCGACACCCCA
>DASYOJ010000435.1:0-3356 GCA_036007925.1 Candidatus Nanopelagicales bacterium | reverse complement strand
TCTCGGCGATGTCCGGGGCGATGGGGGGCTCGGCCAGTGAGGAGTTCCTCGCGCCTACCCCTGTCGGTGAAGACACCTTCGTGCGGTGCGCCTCGTGCGGGTTCGCCGCGAACGTGGAGGCGGTGACGGTGCCCGCGGCTGGTGAGGTTGCCGTGACGGCCGGGCCGGCGCATGTGGAAAACACCCCCAATACCCCCACCATCGACACGTTGGTGGAGGTATCGAACGCGCGCCCGGAGTTGGCGCGCACCGGTGGTGGCGCCTGGAGCGCAGCCGACACCTTGAAGAACGTGATCGTGATGCGCGTGGATGCCGATGGCAAGAAGCGTCCACTGGCGATCGGACTTCCCGGTGATCGTGACGTAGATGAACGGCGCTTGGAAGCCGCGGTGTATCCGGCGGAAATCGCGCCTTTCGAGGAAGCCGACTTCGCGGCAAACCCGGCACTGGTGAAGGGCTACATCGGACCAGGAGCCTTGGGCCAGTCGGGAAGCTCGGGTATCGAGTATCTGCTCGATCCGCGCGTTGCCCGCGGCACAGCGTGGATCACCGGTGCGAATGAACCTGGCCGCCACGTTTATGACCTCGTGCACGGCCGCGACTTCGAAGCCGACGGCGTGATCGACGTTGCTGAGGTGCGCGCCGGGGATGCGTGTCCTTCATGCGGTGCCGAGGTGGAGATCGCCCGGGGTATCGAGATCGGCCACATCTTCCAACTCGGGCGCAAGTACGCCGAAGCACTCGGCTTGCAGGTGCAAGACGAATCCGGGGAACTGGTCACCGTCACTATGGGCTCCTACGGCATTGGCGTATCGCGCGCGGTCGCCGCGATCGCCGAGCAGCACCATGACGACAAGGGTCTGGTTTGGCCACGGGAAATCGCTCCGGCCGATGTTCATGTTGTCGCGACCGGGAAAGACGATGCAGTGTTTTCCTTTGCCGAAGACTTGGTGTCGTCGTTGTCGTCTTCTGGCGTGCGCGTGCTCTTTGATGACCGGCGCGGAGTTTCTCCCGGCGTGAAGTTCAACGATTCGGAATTGATCGGGGTGCCCACCATCGTGGTGGTCGGCCGCGGGCTCGCCGACGGCACGATCGAAGTCAAGGACCGGGCCAGCGGCGAACGTGTCGACGTCCCGGTCGATGAGGCTGTCGCGCATCTGGTGTCCCTCGTGCGGTCCTAGGGAGTGGTCGACCTCGACATTCTCATCTGGCTGGCGCTGGCTGCGTTGGTAGCCGGATGGGTGGATGCTGTTGCCGGGGGCGGCGGATTGCTGCAGGTGCCCGCGCTGTTGCTCGGTCTGCCGGGGCCCGGGGTGCAAGCGCTCGGTACGAACAAGGTGGCCAGTGTGTTCGGCACCGCGGCGGCAACCGGGACGTACCTGCGCAAAGTGCGTCCGGACCTGCGTGCGGCTTTGCCGATGGCCGGCTTGGCGTTCTTCGGCTCCCTCGGTGGTGCGGCAACAGCATCCTCTTTGCCCGAGAACGTGTTTCGCCCGGTCATCGTGGTGTTGCTGATCGCCGCCTGGGTGTGGGTCGCGGTGAGCCCCGCTATGGGTTCGGTCGATCGATTGCGCTATTCCGGTCGCCGGCACGTGGTGATCGCAGGGGCAGCCGGGTTGGTGATCGGCTTCTACGACGGTCTGCTCGGACCGGGAACCGGATCGTTCCTGCTCATCGTGCTCGTCGCATTACTGGGCTATTCATTCTTGTCGGCATCGGTCACGGCCAAGATCGTCAACCTCGGCACGAACATCGCCGCGATCATCATCTTCGGCTTCGGCGGCTACATCTGGTGGCAGGTCGGCCTGGTGATGGCGGTATTCAATGTGATCGGCGCGGTGGTGGGCGCACGGATGGCGCTGCGGCGCGGCAGTGGATTCGTGCGCGTGGTGTTCTTGGCCGTGGTCGCGGTGTTGATCGTGCGGCTCGTACTCGTCGGGTGAAGCCGATCGACTAGTCGCCGGTGGGGAAGGCCTGCGAGGCGGCCCCCCACTGCACCGCGGTGCGGGCGCTATCTTGCGCCGCCGACACTGCCTGCTGGCGGTCCTGTCCTTCAGTAAGGGCAGCAACCTCGGCGTAGATACCTACCAGCGCGTTGTTCAATTGGGCGAGCGATGCACGAGCAGTGCGGGCGCTATCTATCGCAATCGGCGGCGCGAATCCAGGGGGAGTGCTCGGCACTTCGGATTCGGCGATCATTGCGGCGAACACTTGGATGCGCTGTTGCCGGTCGGCGATCTGGGCGATCGCGCGGCGCCGCCCACCGCCTTTGAGTTCGGCTCCGGCAAGACCGCATGCATAGACGTAGTTCTGCTCGGAGCGAATCGCGTTTTGAATGCTGGCCACTGTCGATGAATCGGTATAGGTCACGAGCCGTCCTTCAACGCGCGTCGAACATCTTGCAACTCAGGAACATGCGAGGCCTCCGATGCGGCAATAAACGTCAAGACGCGCACGGCCTCGCCGTCTTCAAGGCCTGCGGTGGAATCGGCGCGCAGTTGCGCCGCAGCGCGTTCGAGTTTGATGAGTTCGGTGACAGCTGGGCGAATGTTGTTGGCACGCGGAGTGATCGGCTCGATGGCGGTGAGATCAGCCTCGCTGGCACCCAGTTCGCGAGCATGAGCTCGGTGTTGGTCGGCGATAGTGGTCAAGGTGCCGCGGAGATTGGGAAAAGTTTCGATCGCACCCAGGTATGCGCCGATCAGGGTGAGTTCATCCAGCAGGTTCTGATCGGGTTCTGGAGGGGCGGTGGGCTCGACAGGTACCGCTCCTGGCTGGTCGGCATCACCGGAGCAGCCCACCACGAGAGCGGCTGTGGCGACGGCGCCGCCAATGAGGACGGCACGACGGGTGGGGGTGGACACGGCGCAAGGATCCCACGAGCGCGTTCGCGGCCGATACAATCTGGGCCACAACCAGGTTTTCGACAACAGGATTCGGCCCGAAGGGCGGTGGCGTGATGGGTATTTCCGTCCATGACGTTGAATCCGTTGCCATGCCCGTGGCCCAATCCGCCGGGGTAGATGTCGAAGCCGTCAACGTGGAAACAATCGGACGTCGAGAGAAGTTGACCGTCGTCGTTGATGCCGATGGTGGCGTGGATCTCGATGCAATCGCTGAGTTATCCACGACGCTTTCTGCAGCGCTTGATGCGCACGAGGCCATCGCCGATTCCCCGTACGTTCTTGAGGTCACCAGCCCTGGGGTGGATCGACCGTTGACGTTGCCGAGGCATTGGCGCCGCGCGAAAGATCGCCTCGTGGCAATCGAGCGCACCGATGGCACCTCTGTGACTGGTCGGGTGACCTCCAGCGATGACTCCGAGGTTGTTCTCGATGTCAATGGTTCTGCCATCA
>DASYOJ010000434.1:0-2531 GCA_036007925.1 Candidatus Nanopelagicales bacterium | reverse complement strand
CGGGAGACCTCGTACTGCTCGGTGAGGGCTATCTCCCCGGGAAAGCCCTCCTCGAACGCACCTTCGGCGACCCGGCGCCGGATGTCCGCGCTGACCTGCGCCCACAAAGGTAGGGGGCTGGAGCGGTCTGGCAGCACCGGCCCGGATCCGGAGATCCGGGTGGCCGGGGTGGTCGCCATCGATGTCACGGGTTAATTGTACGAATGTCCGGACATTTGTCCAGCGGCGTGCCACAGTTGTCTCCATCAGGCACGACAGGCCACGGATTTTGAGGAGAGCAGATGGCCGATCAACACCACAACGTCGTCATCATCGGCGGCGGTACGGCCGGGATCAGCGTGGCTGCCCGGCTTACGAAGGCCGATATCGCCGATATTGCGATCATCGAGCCCAGTGATGCCCACTACTACCAACCCCTGTGGACACTCGTGGGCGGCGGCCGGGCCAAGGCTCCTGATAGCGCGCGGCCGATGGCCTCGGTCATCCCCGCCGGCGTGAGTTGGATCAAGGACGCGGTGGTGACCGTCGATCCTGATGCCCACACCGTCACGACCGCCGGTGGCACCACCATCGGCTACAACCGACTTGTCGTGGCCGCCGGCATCCAGCTCGACTGGGACGGCATTCCCGGTTTGCCCGAGACACTCGGCAAGGACGGGGTGTCCAGCAACTACCGCTACGACCTCTCGCCCATCACCTGGCAAAACGTGCAGAAGACCCGAAGTGGAAACGCGATCTTCCACATGCCGCCGAACCCCATCAAGTGCGCCGGTGCGCCCCAGAAGATCGCTTACCTTGCCTGCGATTACTGGCGTGAGCAAGGTGTGCTGGGAAACATCAACCCGATCATGGTGCTCCCCACTCCAGGAATGTTCGGAGTGAAGGTGTGGTCCGATGTTTTGGAACAGGTTGCTGCTGGCTATGGCATCGATGTGCGGTTCAACTCGGTTATCACCGAGATGGATCCGGAGAGGAACACGGTCACTATCAAGAACAACGAGACCGGGGAAACCGAGTCGATCGAGTACTCCTTCGCGCACATGACACCGCCGCAAAGTGCTCCGGATTGGATCAAGAACTCACCCTTGGCCGATCCGGAATCACCCTTCGGGTACGTGGGCGTCAACAAGCACACGCTGCAGCACAACGTCTATCCGGATGTCTTCGCCCTCGGCGATTGCACCACTACTCCCAATTCCAAGACCGGTGCGGCCATTCGTAAACAGGCACCGGTGCTGGTGGAGAACCTGGTCGCCTCGTTGCAGGGCAATACCGGCGCGGGGAGCTACGACGGCTACGCCTCGTGTCCCATCACCACTAGCCGCAAGAAGATGTTGCTGTGTGAATTCGACTATGAGTTCAACCTGCGGCCGAGTTTGCCGCTGGTGGATCAAAAGAAGGAATTCACCGACTACAACATGCTCAAGAAGGTCGGCCTGCCGAACCTGTATTGGAACTTCATGCTCAAAGGTCGCGCGTAAGAGTTCCTCAGGTACGTGCGGTGGGGGCTTGCATCTGCGGGCCCCCACCCATGCCCATGCCCGAACCGTTACCGGATCCACGACCCATGCCCATGCCGCCACCATGGCCGGCATCAGCGTCGAACCAATCGGATAACCAGTTTTGCATCTGATGGATCTCACTTCGTTGGACGTCGCGAATGTTTTCGGCGAACGGAATGACGTCGTCGTGCTCAGCCAAGCCGCCACGTACCAATTGCTGGGACATCATCACGGCCATCATGTGGTGCGGGATCATTGTCTCCAGAAACTCTCGATCGAGTTCATCCCCGCGTAGTTCGCTGAGGTCACCCATCATCGGTTCGTAATCCGAGCGGGTGTCCTGACCGGGGTAGCGCTCGGCAAGCCAGGCTTCCATCTGCTCGATCTCGGCGCTTTGCGTTTCGACGATGGAGGCGCCGAACTCGCGCATCTGCTCTCGGTCACTGTGCTCAATGAGCAGTTGCGCGTTGTCGATCGCTTCTTGGTGGTGCGGGATCATGTCCACGAGGTAGTCGAACTCACTGGACACCATCGATGCCATGCCGCCACCCATGCCATGTCCACGATCGGCGCCGTCGTTGTCGCGTGGGTTCGTGCTTTGCGCGACCAATTCGATCGTTTCGGCTGGGGAGCCGCCCGAGGTCAATGCCGCTGCGCTCAGTGCGCCACCGGCAAGCAGCCCCACCGTGGCGGCGATCCCGGCTACGCGGAGAGTCGATGTGTGTGCCATGTGTTCAGCGGAACACAACAATGGCAATAAAGTCCACGTGAAAGAAGCGTCTTTACCGAGTGCTTACACAATCCTTGCCCGCTGCTTGCTTAATGCGCCGAAAGTGCTCGAGGAGTCCGGCACGTAATGGCTGCGCATATTCGGAAAGTTTGCGTTGCTCGCTCGCGTACTCGCGCCGGCCGTCAGCGTTTTCGATACGAATCGGTGGGTAGCCAAGATCGGCAAGGTCGTATGGCGAGGCTCGCATATCGATTTCGCGTGCCTGACAGGCGAGTTCAAAGCAGTCAAGGACGAGCTCG
>DASYOJ010000433.1:0-5113 GCA_036007925.1 Candidatus Nanopelagicales bacterium | reverse complement strand
ATTAGAGCCCTCGTGCACGTGCGACGAGTTGTGCCCGAGGCGGCGTTAGTGGTCGCCGGTGATGGTCCGTGCCGAGATGAGTGGGAAGCGTTGGCGCGAGATGTTGGAGTTTCCGACGACGTCTTCTTTGTCCGTGACGTGCGAAGCGATGAACTCCCCGCGGTGTATGACGCCATGGACGTCTTTGCCCTACCGACCCACACCCGCAAACTCGGAGTGGATGTCGAGGGCTTGGGCATCGTGTTCTTGGAGGCGGCCGCCACCGGGGTGCCGGTCCTGGTCGGCGCCAGTGGGGGCTCTGTCGATGCGGTTCTTCCCGGCATTACCGGTGAGTTGATCGACACCGATCCGGCATCCATCGCTGCGGAGGTGATCGAGTTGGCCAACGATGACGACAAGCGACGGCGGATGGGTACGGCGGGACGCCAATGGATGCGCGATGACTGGCAGTGGAGCGATCGCGCGGCGAGCGTGACGAAGCTTCTCGCGGCACACTAATTCCATGACCACGACGGTTGAGCAACCGGTGCTCGCCGCCTTGCAGCGCCTCGTTGATGATGGCGGCATCGTCGTGATCACCGGGGCGGGGTGTTCGACCGCCTCCGGGATTCCCGACTACCGCGGGCCCAATGGTGCGTTCACCCGCGGCCACCAACCGATGACCTATCAGCAGTTTCTGCGTGATCCAGAAGGCCGGCGGCGTTACTGGGCCCGAGGTCATGTCGGCTGGCCGCAATTTGCCAAAGCCCGACCGAACAAGGCGCATGCAGCTCTTGCTGCGCTGGAAGCCCAAGGTGCCATCTCGGGAGTCATCACCCAGAACGTCGATGGGCTGCATCAAGCGGCAGGTTCGCAGGAAGTGATCGATCTGCACGGGCGACTGGACCGCGTGGTGTGCCTGCGCTGCGAAGCGGTAGAACCACGCGGAAGTGTGCACGAGCGGCTGACGCAAGCCAACCCGGACTTGGTGGTCGATACCGACGCCGTCAACCCGGACGGTGATGTGGACCTCGATGATTCGATACTCGCGAGCTTCACGATGGTCGACTGTCGCGCATGCGGCGGAGATCTCAAGCCCGACGTCGTGTACTTCGGCGAGAGCGTTCCAAGCGAGCGAGTCGAGCAGGCCTATCAATGGGTCGACCAAGCCCGATCAATTCTGGTTGTCGGCTCCTCTCTTACCGTCTACTCCGGGCGCCGGTTTGTCATTCGCGCACATAAGACCGACAAACCGGTGGCGATCATCAACGCAGGTCCCACGCGCGGAGATGAGTTCGCAACGTTTCGGCTCGACGACGATGTCTGCCGTGTACTGCAGGCCCTCGTGGACAAAGGGTGAAGCTGCGTTTCGGCAGTCTCACGATCTGCGGGGCGCGTTCACTTTGAGAGTTCTTGCACGACCTTCTTGTTGCCGTCCTTGTAGGCCGCGAGTAGTCCCACGCCACCGGTCAACTTCATCTCCTTGTCGCCCTCGCGTAATTCGAGGTGTTCGGCGGCACCGAATTTGCCAAGTGAGACATCACAAGACGAACGATCAAAAGCCAGGAGTTCATCACCAGGAGTCTCCCCAGTAGCCCCGAGGCGATACAGACGAATCGCAGATGGTGTGACAGCGAGCAACATGCGCAGACTCACCCCGTGACCGGCCGCGTGCGCTTCGCGCGCGGCGCGTACACCGGCGGCAGCACCGAGACCTTCGGCAACCGAGTTGTCCAAGAGTTCACCGGCCGCTGCTGATCCGCCGATGGCGGCGAGTGCGGTGGCGACGTAGTCGTCTTGGACAGCGAAAACCCCCGCGGCGAGAACTTCCTCACCAGCGGGGGTGACGCTGCGAGCATGGTCAATCAGCTGCTGCGCATTAGCCATGCGCCCCAGGTTAACGCTTGAGCAGAACCGGGCCGCTCACGCGTACTTTGCGGTTTTTGATCGGCTTGCATGAACCGGTCAAGTTGCAGACCTCGTTGAAGCGCTTGTGCGTCTTGAAGGTCTTCTTGCCCTTGGTCGGGTAGACGATCTGTTGCCAGCCGTCAGGCCCGGTGAAGTTGCAGCGAACCTTGGTTTCCTTGTTGTTGGTCACGCATCGGCGGAACCGCGTTCCCACGATCCACTCCTGCATAGTTTCCATCGCCATCGCACCGGGTGTGCCGGTGTAGTAGACGATCCCCCACAGTGGATTCGGCGGTTCCCACGGGTACATGTAGACGCGAGAGATACCCAATCGCAACGAATCCAAGTAGGTGACGGCCGTCCAGTTGGCCGCCTTCGCCCCTTCAATATCCACCTTGGGATTTTGCGGACCGGGCCCTTTGAGTCCGAAGTTGTTCTCGGTATCCCACACCGGCAACTTTGGCGCGTTCTCCTGCTTGAGCAGCCGGTTGAACTTCTCAGCTAGTTCGCCGCGCTCCACCGGGGTCTCCAGGCTTGCCGGATAGGTGTGCACCGCGTAGGCGTCGATCGGCCAGCCGCGGGCCTTCAACGCGCGAAGGTGGGGGCGGTACCAGCGGTAGAACTTGTTGTTCTTCGCACCAAGGCGCGTACCGACGCTGGTGGCCACGACCTTGGCCGCGGGATCGATGCGCTTGACAACGTCGTAGGTGCTCTTGGTCAGTGCTGCGATCTGCTGCGGGGTGCCCTCGAAGAAGGTGAGCAGGTTCGCCTCGTTCCACGGCTGGTAGGAGGTGATGCGCCCCTGGTAGCGAGTGACGGCGGCTTCCACGAAGCGTTCATAGGCGCCGAAGTCGGTTGGCACGCCTGCGGCACCATTAGTGGGCAAACACGCGGGCGCCACACAGGTGCTGGTGCTGTAGAACTGCGGGGTTCCGGCGATGACGAACATGATGTCGGTCACTCCGTTGGCCTCAGCATTGGCAACAGCGTTATCGAGGTTCGTCCAGTTGTAGATACCGGGAGCAACCTCGATCTGGGACCAGGCGACGTCGTTGTCCCATAGCCGCAGGGAGCCGAACGGGATGGTGGGCCATTCGCCGTATTGCTCATTCTTGACGTGCAGGCCGAACATTTCCGGCTGGATGATTTGGCCGCGCAGGTCATTGAAATTGACCACACCGCGTTGTTTCCTGGCTTCGGCTGGTTCAGCCAGCGAGAGCGAGAGGCCGGCCACCAAAGCAAGGGTGAGGAGGGCGACGAAGGATCGGTATACGTGGGGAAGTGTCAATCGCATCCGGTCATAGTGCCATGACCGGTCGTGACAGGGCTACAGCGGTCACGTCGTCGTGTTGCCACACCGTTGAGCGGGCCCGGACGCTGGAAAGCACCCGTGCGAGGACCTCGGTTGCGTCCTGGCGGACGGGTGCATCCAGCCCGCGGATCACCTGCGCGATGTCCAACGGATCGAGGTCACCTTCCTGCGGGCCATGGCCCTCGATGAGGCCATCGGTGAAGGCGACAAGGCAATCGCCAGGCTGCAACGAGACGGTGTCCTGCCGCCAGGATCCCCCCAAACTAGACAGCAACGGTCCGGTTCCTTCGCACAACACCGTTTCCTTGTCCGCAGTGACGATCACCGGGGGTTGATGCCCGGCATTGGTGTACGTCATTGTTTGCTCACTGGTGTCGATCAGTGCGATGAACGCGGTCACGAAGTTGTCGTCGTCGCGACAGGCGACCGCCGCCAGTTCGGCTGCCGCGGCAGGTTGCAGCCCGGTGGATAGTGCACCGCGTAAGAGGTCTTTGGTCCGCAGGGCCGTGATGATCGCCGCCGTGCCGTGCCCGGAGGTATCGGCAACCACGAGCGCCAGATGGTCCTCGTCGACCTCGATCGTTTCCCACCAATCCCCGGCTAAGACTCCCTCGGCAGAGGAACTGGTGCCGGCAATGTCGATTCCCGCGCGCTCAACCGGTTGAGAACGATCGAAAACTGCGCGCATCTGAGCAACGAGGGGTGCATCTTGGGCCAACCCGGTGCGCGCTGCGCGGGCCTCATCGATTTCGGCCACCAGCGAGCGGCGCAAGTGTTCAGCGTCCTTTGCCACGGCGTGCAAGTCCGGTGGTCCCGTTCCGTTGATGGGGTGGGTGTGCGTGTCGGTTGATGCACGCGCCAGGTCGCGGCGGATCGAGCGAAGTGGCTGGAGCACCCAGGAGTTCAACGCCATGAAGGACGCACCGACAACCCCTAACAGTGCGAACCCGAGCAGGACCAACCACCACCCGAGTTGCTGGGCGAAGGAATCGACGCGATCGCGAGCGGCGTCGCGCTCGAGGGTGATGGCCTCCCGGAAGTCACGGGTTGCGGCGATCATCGCGTCGAAGGAGTCCCAGGCTTTCGGCCGGTTCGTTGCGCGGGCGGCACCGGACTGGTCGCCTTCTTCCATCAGTTCCAAGGTCACGGTGGCGTCGTCGGTCAACCACACCTGCTGGGCAGCGCGGACACCGGCGAGTTGTCCGGTCAGCGACGGGTCTTGGGCCAGCGTGGCCTCCAGTGCCCGGATAAGAGCGTCAGCTTCGGCAACCGAATCCAGGTGGGCGTTGCGTGCTCGGTTGCGGTCGGTCAGGACGTAGTCGCTGAGATCTCCGGAGGCGGCCGACTGTGCGAGCAGCAAGTTGTCGACTAACTCTCCAGCAGGGGTCAAGCGCTCTTGCAGGCGCACGGCACCGTTGTACGTGGTCAGGTACTGCACGCCAACGACGACGCCGATGATCGACAGAAGACCCGCGGTGGCGACGAACCCGATCAGCAACCTGCGGCGAAGGGGAAGTGCCTGCAGGTCCATAGGCGAAGGGTGCCAGGTTCGAACCACGGCGAGCCGCAATTGCCAACGATCCCTACCCTTGGCTTCGTGAATCAACCACGGTTGCGTCCGGAGATCGAATCCCTGCCGGCCTACAAGGCTGGCCAGGCACCGACCGAGCGCACCGACATCACCACGTTCAAGATCTCCAGTAACGAGACACCGTTCGAGCCACCGGACCGGGTGCGTGAGGCGATCGAGGCTGCGGCCCGGCAGGTGCACCGCTACCCAGATCCGTTCAGTAGGCGCTTGGTAAGTGCGCTCGCGGATCGTTTCGATGTTGCACCAGAGCAGATCGCCCTGGGCACCGGGAGCGTCGCGGTTGTCGGGCAACTGTTGTGGGCGGCGGCGGGGCCGGGTGACAG
>DASYOJ010000432.1:0-4559 GCA_036007925.1 Candidatus Nanopelagicales bacterium | reverse complement strand
GGATCGCGCCATCCAGGTGCACGGGGGCGCTGGGGTTAGCGATGACACTCCGCTGGCAGCGATGTACGCCGGGGCCCGGTCTTTGCGACTCGCCGACGGTCCCGATGAGGTGCATCTACGCGATATCGCCCGCATGGAACTTCGGCGCTGAACTATGGCCGACCGTCATGCCGTGCGCGAAGAAGACACCTTCGATGTGGTCAACATGGACGCGTGGCTGCGCACCCGCATGCCCGATCTGCCGGCGGGAGTTCCCGATGTGCAGCAATTCACCAAAGGTGCCTCGAATCTGACGTACCTGCTGCGTTACCGCGATCGTGAATTGGTGCTGCGTCGTCCACCTGCTGGAACCAAAGCGAAATCCGCACACGACATGGGCCGTGAAGTGCATGTGCTGACGCACCTCCGTAATCAGTTCCCCGCCGTTCCCGAAGTCTTCGCCTACTGCGCAGACGAGCAGGTGATCGGCTCACCGTTCTACGTCATGCAGCACATTGACGGGTTGATCCTGCGCCCCGACAACGCCGCATCTCTCAGCCGGGAGTCGATCGCAGGGATCGGCGCTGCCTATGTGGACCGCTGGGTCGACTTACATCAAGTAGACGTCGCCGCCGCTGATCTCACCGACTGGGGTAAAGGGCCGGGGTACGTGAGTCGACAGATCAACGGCTGGTCGGATCGGTATCGCCGGGCCCGCACCGAGGATGTCCCCGATGGCGAATCGGTTATGGCATGGCTGGCCGAATCGCAACCAGCGGATGTGGGTGCGTGCGTAATCCACGGGGATTGGCGCTTGGACAACATGGTCTTCGCGAACATTGAAGAGCAAGGTGCGGTTGCTCCGTCGTTGATCGGTGTGCTCGATTGGGAGATGGCAACGATCGGTGACCCTCTCATGGATGTTGGGGCTGCTATGGCGTACTGGATCGATGCCAGTGACAGTGACATCGATCCCGCCTTCGCGGCCTTGAAACGTCAACCCAGCGATCTGCCCGGCATGCCCACACGCGAGCAGATCGTGCACCGATACTGCGCGCAGATGGGTTTCACCGATGTGGACTGGCGCTTCTACGAGGTATACGGGCTCTTTCGTCTCGCGGTCATCTTGCAACAGATCTGGGCGCGTTACCGCGCCGGCGAGACAACCAACCCGGCCTTTGCGCCCTTCGGGCAGGCGGTGAACGTGCTAGTTGCCCGGGCAGCCCGGGCCCGAGAGCGACGGTGACGGGGAGGCCAACGACGCCGCCACTAACCCCTGCTCTTCCATTTGTTCGAAGCCCCGCCCCAGGGAGATATCCACCCGCGGGCCGCTGCGGTCGTCTTCGACCAGCACCGCACCGGGGAAATAGAACTCAAGCAGCCGTGCGTTGTCTTCTCCGTTCGGGCCGTAGCGGATTTCGCCAACACCGCGCAGTGAAACACCGAGCGGATCGTTCTCCACTTTGTTGATGCGAAAGCCGCGCAGGCTCAATTCCTGGGCGGTCGTTCCAGCCAAGCCGCCGCGGTTGGTGGAGTTGTAGACGTTCACGACGACTTTGTCTGGCTGGGGAAGCACCTCAGCCGGAGCAACGAGCGTTGTTTCACACGGTTCGGGTTCAGCATCCGGCGTGGCGGCAGTTTCATCACCGGCCTTCTCTGCTTCACCGGCAACCACCGTTGAACGTTCCTCGCCGCCGCCGGTAAGCAGTGCTGCAGCGAACCCTGCGGAGAACAACACCAGCACACCGACAAGCGCGAGCAGCACCACCAACCACACCGGCCGTTTAGCCGGGGGGCGTCGAACCGGACCGAGGCTGCTCATCGAGCCACACTCTAAGACCGCGCCGGATCAACTCCAGCGCGCTGGGCGGCCAGGAAGTCCCGCACAAGGGCGGCCCCCTCATCGGCGCGCAGCCCGCTCACCACTTCGATGCGGTGGTTCAATCGGCGATCGCGCACCAGATCCCAGCGCGAACCGCTAGCCCCGTATTCCTCGTTCCACGCCCCGAACACCAACGTGGAGATGCGCGCCAGCACCGCCGCACCCGCGCACATCGGGCACGGCTCGACCGTAACCACCAGGGTGCACCCGGTGAGTCGCCAATCGCCAAGGTGCGCCGCAGCGTGGCGCAAGGCGAGTACCTCGGCATGGGCTGTGGGATCGAGATCGCGTTCCCTGCGGTTGGCGGTTGCGGCGATGACGTCGTCGTTGTTGTCAAGAACCACCGCACCGATCGGGATCTCTCCTGCGTGCGCTGCCGCCCGCGCCTGCTCCAACGCCAGCCCCATGGCTTGCGCGTACTGGGTAGTTGATCCGCTCACGAATTCGCGCGGGACCACAACGCGGCGATTCCCAAGCGTTCGGCTATCGCGGCGAGTTGTTCGTCCGGGTACAGCTCCTCGTTTGCGCACAGCAACTCGATGTCTTCACCGCTCACCCCGAAGTCTTCGAGCAGCCGGGTATCACCTGCGGGCTCGAACTCCTCGACATCGTCTTCGGTGAGTCCGAGCATGTCGATCGCTTCTTCGGCCAGCGACCAGTCCCACGCCGCCGCGCCATCGCTGACCAGAATCTGGCGGCCCTGCGCGCTCTCGCGCACGAGGACGAAG
The DNA here is from genome assembly GCA_036007925.1 of Candidatus Nanopelagicales bacterium. GTDB lineage: Bacteria > Actinomycetota > Actinomycetes > S36-B12 > S36-B12 > S36-B12. Next base: position 1,970 of record DASYOJ010000432.1, on the reverse strand, counting down.
AACTCATCGCTGATCGTGATCGCGCCGAATACCCCGCCTTCGCCAGGGAAGCGGGACAACGCAGAGATGGCCGATTCCATCGACACTGCAGTGCGCGCCGGGATCGTGGACACCTGCCAGGCGCCTTCCTCCCGCCAGAAAACTCGGCAGGACTCCACATCCGCTTCACTAACAACCTGGGTGCCCATGGGTAGATGGTGTCATGAGGCGGTCCGCGCGGTCAGCGGTACGACTACCCTGCCGTCCATGCGCACACTGGTGATCGATCATCCACTCGTCGCTCACAAGATGAGTCGGCTGCGTCGAGAGGAGACGTCGTCGGCCACTTTCCGTCTCCTAGCCGAGGAATTGGTCACCTTGCTGGCCTACGAGGCCACCCGGTCTTTGACCGTTCATGCCGAGGAAATCACCACGCCTGTGGCCACGACCACCGGTTACGAACTCGGCGAGCCCAAGCCGCTCGTGGTGCCGATCCTGCGCGCTGGTTTGGGGATGCTCAACGGGATGGTGAAGCTGATGCCTACCGCCGAGGTTGGCTTCTTGGGCCTAGTGCGCGATGAGAACACACTCACGGCGTCGATCTACGCCGATCGGCTGCCGCACGACATGCACGATCGGCAAGTGTTCGTCCTCGATCCGATGCTGGCCACCGGTGGCACTCTCGTAGCCGCGATCGACATTTTGCTCGAGCGCGGTGCGAAGGATGTCACGGCGATCTGCTTGTTAGCCGCGCCCGAGGGTCTCGCGCACATGGAGCAGACCTACGGCGACAAAGACGCTGATGTCACGGTCGTGACCGCTGGGCTGGACGAGATGCTCAACGAGAAGGGTTACATCGTTCCCGGGCTCGGTGACGCCGGCGACCGCCTCTACGGCACCGTCTAACCCCCTTCGGGCGAATCCCCCGGATTCCGGGGGATTCGCTTCGCTTCCCCCCGAATCCGCGGGACTCTGCGCGTTTCACCCAGCTTGCCGGGCTGTCATGTTTCGTGCTCGAGCGGCGAGTATCCGGGCAGCGACATCGCTGGGGAACTTCCAGATCTCATCCCAGGTCCACCGAACGACACTCAAGCCAAGTGCCCGCAAACGATCCTCGCGAATCTTCTCCAAACGCAGGACCTCTCGATCGTCGTACTTGCTCAATCCGTCGGCTTCACCGATCACTCGCCAGTGCGGCCACCACATATCTGCGCGTCCGATGAAGCCTCGTTGATCGTGGAACTCCTGTTGCAGCACCGGCTCCGGCAAGCCGCGATTGAGCAGTCGGACGCGACTAATGGACTCCAGCGGTGACTCTGCGCCATCGCGTGCCAGGTCAACGAGTCGGGTTGCGGCCGTCATCCCTTTGGTGCTGACCCAGCGCGACCCGATCTCCAGCAATTGATCATGAGTCCAGCCCGCACGGATCGCAGCATCGAAGAGGGCGACGGCGTACTCATCTGCGAGATCTACCGCCGAGGTCATGGCTGCTGCCGCAACACCGACAACAGGAATTCCATTGACCGTCGTGACAGCTTCACCGGTCAGGTTTCGGCTGATGATGCGAACGCCCTCGAGGCGATTGCGGGGCTGAACCCCACTATGCGCCGGTCTGATGTCCCGACGGGAGTCACGAACGAGATCCACAAAGCCGGGTTCCCACGAAGGAAGCGGCAGTCCATGCAGTTCGGCAGCAAAGGGGCCGGAAGCGTAGACGGGTTGACTCATACCGACCATCGCTGCACGAGCCAGGATTTTCCGGTGCAGCCCCGGGTCCGTTTTGGCCGCTTCCCATTCATCGGCAAGGCAATAAGCGCCGTGGCGGATGCGATGCACCTGCCCGCGCCGCTGGAGGGCCACAATCTCCGGACGGGAGATGCCCCATTCGGCAACCGCGCGCAGGGTAAACACCGGAACGGTGTTGCGGTAATCCGACGCAATTCGCTGCTTGATCTCTTCGAGTCGAGCATCGTCAATCCATTCGCCACTCA
>DASYOJ010000431.1:0-2613 GCA_036007925.1 Candidatus Nanopelagicales bacterium | reverse complement strand
ACTCTTGCCGGCCATGCAGATGGATAAGAAGTCTCGGGGCAACACTTTGCGCTTCGTGGTTCTGCAGGGAATGCAGCATCCGATTGTCTGGCAAGCACCGGACCCCAGTTTGCTCGTGGCGGCCTACGAGGCCGTGAGTTCTTAGCGCTAGGCGCGTACGCTTACCCGCCATGAGCCAAGCTGCTGTTCCGGTGTGGATTCTCAACGGACCCAATCTCAATCGTCTAGGCACGCGTGAACCGGATGTCTACGGGACCGTTGACTATGCGGAGTTGGTCGAATCGACGCGCGAAGCGGCAGCAGCCTTGGGTTTGGATGCGCAGGTTCGGCAAACCAACGACGAAGCCGAGATGATCACCTGGTTGCATGAAGCGGCCGACGGTCAGATCCCAGTGCTGCTGAATCCGGCGGCCTTTACGCACTACTCCTACGCGATCCGAGACGCGTGCGCCATGTTGACAGCACCCCTCATTGAGGTACACCTCAGCAATCCGCTTGGTCGGGAAGAGTTCCGGCACACCTCGGTTGTGGGGGGAGTGGCGCACGGCACGATTGCCGGATTCGGAGTCGACTCCTACCGGTTGGCCCTGCGTGCGCTCGTGGGCCTTATGCAGAATCCGTGACCTCCAACTCTGCTCGTCGCGGCGCCGTGCTGGCTGCAGTTGCCCGCTTAGGCGATTGTGCCTACGTGACCGGTGATCTACCGACCATTCGGTATGTCACAGGATTCAGCGGCAGCAACGCCACCGTGGTGATTGATGGTGATCGGGTTGTGGTGATCACTGATGGCCGGTACCAAGAGCAGGTTTCTGCTGAGTGTTCGGACGTCGATGTCATCATCGAACGGGATATTCCCCGTGCGCTTACCCAGTTGTTGACTGGTCGCCCCGTAGTTCTTGATGATCGAGCGTCGGTGGCGTTGGCAAGTCGGCTGAAGGAAGCTGGCTTGGGCGTCACCGCGGGACCAGATCCCGTCCGGGCGCTACGCGTCACCAAAGACGAAGACGAGATCCAGACGCTGCGCGCAGCCTGCGCGATCACTGCACGCGGCTTAGGCGACATCGCCGAATCGATCAAACCAGGGCAGCGTGAAGTCGACATTGCCCGCTGGCTGGAACAGCGATTCGTGGAGCTAGGCGCCGAGGATCGGGCATTCCCCACCATCGTCGCGAGCGGGGCGAATTCCGCCATTCCGCACCATCGAGCAGGGGACAAGCCTCTCGAAGTTGGCGATCTACTGGTTATCGACTGTGGCGCGATGGTGGCTGGCTACCACGCAGATATGACTCGCACCTACGTGGTGGGCGCGGATCCTGCATCCTGGCAGCGTGAGTTGCATGACGTGGTCCGACAAGCCCAGCAGGCCGGTATGGACGCAGTGCAACCGAAAACCCCAGCATCAAGAATCGATAGCGCCGCCAGACAGGTGATCGCCGACGCTGGGTACGGGCGGCACTTCACGCATGGCACAGGGCACGGGGTGGGGTTGCAGATCCACGAGGATCCGATGATTTCCGCCACGAATGATGTTTCCGTGCCCGCGGGGGCTGCCATCACTGTGGAGCCAGGTGTGTACGTGCCGAGCCGCGGGGGCGTTCGGATCGAAGACACAGTCCTGGTGGGGCACGAGGTCCAGGTGCTGACCGAAGCAGAGCGCACACTGACTAGAGTCGGCTAGCCGAACGGGGAATCGGGCAAGGATCAGCGAGAGTGGAGACGTGGGCGTGGCGACGACGAACGATTTGAAAAACGGCATGGTGTTGAGCATCGACGGTCAGTTGTGGTCGGTGGTGGAATTTCAGCACGTCAAGCCAGGCAAGGGTGGTGCTTTCGTCCGAACGAAGCTGAAAAATGTGTTGTCTGGAAAAGTCGTGGACAAAACCTTCAACGCCGGGGTGAAAGTCGAGACCGCAACCGTTGATCGTCGCGAGATGCAGTACCTCTACCGCGATGGAGATGATTTTGTCTTCATGGACGTCAGCTCCTATGAGCAACTGCCCGTCCCCGCACCGGTAGTCGGTGATGCGGAGCGCTTCTTGTTGGAAAACCAAAATGCGAATGTCTCGGTACATGAAGGCAACCCGATTATCGTCGAACTGCCGGCGTCAGTGGAACTGGTCATCACCTACACCGAGCCGGGTCTGCAAGGTGATCGCTCAACCGGTGGCACCAAGCCTGCAACTCTCGAAACGGGCGCTGAAATCCAGGTGCCCTTGTTCGTCGAATCGGATACCAAAGTCAAGGTGGATACACGCGACGGGTCGTATCTCGGTCGCGTGAACGATTAATGTCCGCTCGCAGCAAGGCACGCAAGCGGGCGTTGGACGTTCTCTTCGAAGCTGACGCCAAGGGTGTGCCCGTTGCATCTGTTCTTGCCGAAACGATTCGTCGTCGAGTTGGTGATGGCGAGCCGGCGTTGAACGCCTACACAGTCGAACTCGTTGAGGGCCTCATTGCCAATGGGGTTGATGTGGATAGGGCGCTGACGGCATCACTGGAGGATTGGTCACTGGACCGGTTGCCGGCGGTTGACCGAGAAGTTTTACGTCTGGGCGCGTACGAGATTCTCTTCGTTGCCGATGTCCCCGACGCTGTTGCTATAGACGAGGCAGT
>DASYOJ010000430.1:0-1862 GCA_036007925.1 Candidatus Nanopelagicales bacterium | reverse complement strand
TGGCGCCTACCTCCTCGACCGCGCCGGCAACTTCCGCTCCTGGCGTGAATACCCGTGCACCGAGCGCTGCGATCCCGATCCGGGAATGGGCACCTTGCAAATCCAAGATCTGTCCTTGGGTAAGAAGCGCGGCAAGAAGCGCGCGCAAACGCAGTTCATTCGCTTGGTCAACAACGCGCCAACGGAGATGTGCCTTGATGGCTACCGCATGCAAACGCAAGGGCTGACCTATTGGTTCCCGGCCAACACGTGCATCGCGCCCGGATCGACTTTCACGCTGCATGGCGGGGATCGCAAGAGTTGGTCGCGCGCTACCTACCTGGACCGCAAGAAGCCGATGTTCTACTTATCCGGAAGCGCCCAGATCGTCTCTGATCGTGACCAGGTGATCACCGAACGTTTCTGGTGACGGGACAAGTTCCCAAAGTCATGATGTTTCGCGGGTGGACATGACAGCCTTCGCGCATGGTTGCTCTTCGTCCTGAGAATGCCACCGATCGCCTCGCGGCTTTGGGGGTCGAGTTTCACACCGCGAACGACGACGACGTCCCACCTGACCTGCTTGCGAAGGTCTTGCCCGCTGGCGAGCAACAAGAACGGGCGGTTGCAACGATGGATCCGCCAGCACCAGGGGAGGCATTCGAAGGTGTTGGCGCGTGGCATCTCAACGCGCAAGACGAGGCGCACTTCTTACGCTCGGGATCAGGTGAGGTGCAGTTCATCGATGATGCCGGGATCATCAGTGTTCGGGTGGACTCTGGCGACGTCATGATCGTGCGCCGCGCTGAGCATCGTTTCCGCGCACTCACCCCATGCACGTGGGTGCTGCACTACTCCGGACCGGATGGAGCAGACTTAGCGTCCACCCCAACGAGGAGGCCCGACAGTCCATGGGACTAGGAACCGATGTTCGACTCTCCCGCTTGTTCTCACACCCTTCCGGCAACCTGTTCGGCATCGCGGTCGACCACTTCGTGGGCTACGGCAACGTCCGCGAAGGCGGTCTAGCGAATCTGCCCGAGGCCGTCGATCGCTGCATCACCGCCCAGCCCGACACCATGACAATGACCCCGGGGACCGCAAAGGGGTGCTGGCCGGCGCACGCGGGGAAGGCGTCGTTGATCATCCAGGCCTCCTACTGGACCCCCGATGATCGAATCCGCGATCGCCTCGCCACCCCCGCCGATGCCATCCGGCTCGGCGCCGACGCACTCGCAGTTGCCATCGGAGTGCGCGGCGCAACTGAAGGCGACTTCATCCGCTGGCTGTCCGATGCGGTGCGCGACGCTGCACCCTACGAACTCCCGGTTGTTGCGCACATCTACCCGCGCGACTATTCCGATGGCGTGAAGATCGTGTTCACCCCCGAGGAGATCGCCTACGCGGTGCGCGTGGGCATCGAGACCGGCGTCGACGTGATCAAGGTCGGCTACCCCGGTGACGAACAAGCATTCAAGGAGATCATCGCGTCTTGTCCGGTGCCGGTGGTGATGGCGGGCGGGCCGAAGGAACCCACCCTCGAAGGCGCCCTCGAACATATGGCTGCCGGGATGCGCGCCGGTGCCCGCGGGGCCGTTGTCGGTCGCAATATTTGGGGTGAGACGAACATGGAACAGGCCGCGCGCGCCTATGCCGCTGTTCTGCATGACGGAGTGAGCGCGGCCGAGGCGATCGCGGGCGCATGATCATCGGTCTCGGGTGCCTGGCGCACGATCGGGTGTTGGTCACCGAGACCACCTGGGCGGCCGGTAAGGGTCGGATCGTTCGTCGCGAAACGCGTTTCGGTGGCAATGTGCGCAACGCACTCGCCACGGTTGCTGCGCTCGACCACCCCGCTGCGTACCTCGCAACGGTCGGCACCT
>DASYOJ010000429.1:0-4872 GCA_036007925.1 Candidatus Nanopelagicales bacterium | reverse complement strand
GACTTCTTCGCCGATACTTTGCGTCCGGTCGCGACCACCATTCCAGTCGGCCCTCCGGAAACGCATTAGGCCCTCGCTAGTGCGCTAGCACTTCCAGGCGCCGCCGCGCCAATGGTGCTTGCCCTTGCCCTTGCGCCAGATCGTCCAGAAGGCACGGTCCTGCCAATACCGGCTCCACTGCTGGGTGGGGATCTTGCGCAGCTTCTTGACCTGCGTAACCGCCTCGGGCATCTCCTTCTTGACTTCCTTTTGCATCATGAAGGTTGCGCCCCGGGCAAGCTCACGATTCATTTGATAGGCGCCGCGATACATCCCACCGGCGCTGACAGCTCGATAGCGGTGGTTGGACTCGCGGTCCATGATGCACCTGCGGATGTTCTCCTTCTTGGGCATGTACCACTTACCTCGGTACAGGGACTCCTCGAAGCCCTTCATGTCCTGGGCGTCTCGGGAACCAAGAGCGTGGGACAACTCGATGGCCAGCCGCGCCCCGCGGTCTACCGCGACCGACTCAGGATCCACCGCGTTATCGCCATCACCGGCGGGTATACCCGGATCCTGTGCTTCGATCGGATCGCCATCGAGGTCCACAAGCGGGGCGGTGACCCGCTTGATCGGACGATCTTCCTCGTCAGCCAGGGCCGGGCTCGCGGTCACACCGATGATCAGTGCCGTCGCCGCGCCCACGGAGGTCAATCGCGTGAAAGTACGCACATTGCTCCTTTGACCGCGGGTGGACAGCAATGACCCACGGTGCCGAAAGATCACAGACTTGTCACGCCGACGCCGCCCGATGAGTCCCCCGAGAAACGCAGAAACCGGACATTCGCGGCGCAAATGACCGATTATTGGGCGACCTGTGACGAGCGTCACCCTGCGCTAGCCGGTCTAGACGTGCCCATCCTCCAAGAGTTCGGTCACTAGAGCAGCCACCGCAGAGCGCTCAGAACGGGTCAACGTGACGTGCGCGAACAGCGGGTGCCCTTTGAGTTTCTCCACCACGGCCACCACTCCGTCATAGCGACCCACGCGCAAGTTGTCGCGCTGACCGACATCGTGGGTCAAGACCACACGGCTATCAGCCCCTATCCGCGACAGCACGGTCAACAACACATTCCGCTCCAGTGATTGGGCTTCATCGACGATGACGAACGCATCGTGCAGCGAGCGGCCACGGATGTGGGTCAACGGAAGGACTTCGAGCATTCCTCGGTCGGTGATCTCGTCGACGACCTCGGAAGTGGTGACAGCGTTCAAGGTGTCGTAGACGGCCTGCCCCCAAGGCGACATCTTCTCGTTCTCAGTGCCGGGCAAATACCCCAAGTCCTGGCCACCAACGGCATACAGCGGGCGAAACACGATCACCTTGCGGTGCTGGCGTCGCTCGAGGACCGACTCCAACCCCGCACACAGCGCAAGCGCGCTCTTTCCGGTCCCGGCCCGTCCACCAAGGGACACGATCCCGATTTCCGGATCGAGCAGTAGATCCAAAGCGATGCGCTGCTCAGCGCTGCGGCCGTGGACACCGAAGGCTTCCCGGTCTCCGCGGACCAGGCGTACGCGCTTATCTGCAGTCACGCGCCCCAGAGCACTGCCCCGATCCGACAACAGCACCAGTCCGCAATGACATGGCAGTTCTGCGGCAGCATCGACTTCGATCACACCTTCTTCGAAGAGCCTGTCGAGATCGCTCGCAGCAACGTCGATCTCTTGCACACCTGTGTAACCGGATTCAACGACAAGCTCGGCTCGGTATTCCTCAGCCATCAGCCCAACGGAGGATGCCTTGACACGCATCGGCAGATCTTTGCTGACGAGTATGACGTCATCACCGCCGATAGCGAGGTTCTTGGCGACCGCCAAAATACGGGTGTCGTTGTCACCAAGACGTAGACCAGACGGTAGGGATTCCACATCTGTGTGGTTCAACTCGACTCGCAAGGTGCCCCCGGCATCGCCAAGGCTGATCGGTTCATCCAATCGACCGGCCTTCACGCGCAATTCATCGAGTAAGCGCAGCGCCTGGCGGGCGAAGTACCCCAACTCAGGGTGGCTGCGTTTGGCTTCGAGTTCGGTGACTACTACTACCGGAATGACGACATCGTGTTCGTCGAACCGCAAGAGCGCCCGAGGGTCGGACAAGAGAACGGAGGTGTCGAGGACATACGTCTTTCGGGCGCTTGGTTGCACACAGTCTCCTAGCCGGGGTCGAACCGGCGGACCCGGTCCGCGAATTACACGCTAGAACCGATGGCCGTCCTCCACACTTCGACACGCCGCACGAGTCGGTGGATGTCGGCTGAGTGAACAGCAGAAAACTTTGAAAGTTGTTCACTTTGTTGCCTCGAAGTTGCGGCCTGGTAACCCCGAAGGTGCCAGGCTTATGTCATGGATATCGCTTTGCCCACCTCCTTCGATGCCCGATACGGCCAAAGCGCGAACCGCGCGATCTGCCTAGGGGGTGGTGGCATCTTCTTCGTTGCTTGGCAGGTCGGCTACCTCACCGCACTGATGGATGCCGGTATCGACGTGCGCGATGCCGACCGCCTGGTCGGCACATCTGCCGGTTCCATGGTTGCGACCGTCCTTGCGCGAGATGGGTTGCGGCGATTGCACGCCGAACTCGACGTGATGACGCGTTTCCCGCAGGTGGCGGCCCACCTGGCACCTGCGGGTGGCATGCATCCGAGCCAGGCGCGTGCTTGGAGCATCTTCGAAACGACCACCTCGGGTGACCCGGAAGAATTGCGCAAAGTCGGACATGCCGCGCTCGCAGCCCAGACGGTCGAACCAAGCGCCATGCACACCAACGTGGAATTGGTCGCCGGAACCGGGGACTGGCCAGGTGAGCACGTCCACATCACCTGCATAGATACGTTCACCGGGGAACGCTGCGTGATCGATCACCGGGCGGCGATCCCACCTGCGGCAGCCATGGCCGCCAGCACGGCACTCCCAGGTATGTTTCCGCCGCAACAGGTGCACGATCGCAAGTGCATGGATGGCGGCGTGGGCGCCACCGCATTGCACATGGACCTCGTCGCCGGAGCTTCCTTCGCTCTGGTGCTTTCACTACGCGGTTTTGATCCGACAGGCTCAACTAAGAACGATGCAGCGGACTTACAGGCACTCAAACAATCCGGCACCCACGTCGTTACTGCGGTACCCACATCTTTCACCGATAAGCAGATGATGGATCCGGCTTCCATCCCGACCGCGCGCGATATGGGCACCGAACAAGGTGAAGCGGACGCACCTGTGATCGCGAAAATGTGGGGTTGACGACCTCACGAATCGCCGGCGGGGTCAGCCTTGAGTGGACGAGCGAACAAGGCGACCCCCATCACGGTCAGCACCGCAATCAGGGTGATGAAGGGCCTATCAAGTCCACTTAAGCCAACGAACATTGCCCCGAGAGTCCAGGCGATCGGAAAAGCGATCAGTGCCCTCCATTTAGCGCGATACTCCGGTGACCGATAGCGCGAACTCGCCGTTGCATATCGCACCGCATCTATGTAGGGCCCGGTAGCGGCGATCACCGCGGTCTTGTGGGTACCGGCCCAGATGAACACCGTGGCCAAGACACCGAGCGAAAAAGCCGACATTGATACCGAGAAAAAAGCACCCCACCAAGAGGAGGTGCCGAGTTCCAGGTTGCTTGCTGACACATCAACGCGCGCATCAAAGAGGCGGCCGCCGATGAGTGATGTTGCGGCCAATATCACCGCAGAGACAAATAGCAACGTGCGCGATCCGCGCTCTCCCGCCGGCCACCACCGGAAACTGCGAAGCAGCACGACGAAGGCGATACCCAAAGCACAACCAACCAAAGAACTCAGCGACAACAGCGCTTGTCCAGGTTCATCAAGGATTTTGACCCACAGCAGCACCATGTTCCCGGCCTGATTGGCGGTGAATACGCCGTAGGTGAGGTAATCATCCGCGTCGAGCGCCCCACCCACCATGGCAAGCACCAAGACCATGAACAAGGGGCGGCGCAGAACCCGCTCCGCATTCGGATCTACCCGCTGAGTGATTTCCGCGGGGAGGAAGTGGCCGCTCATGCTCCGAAACGGCGCTGGCGCTCCGCGAACGCCCGCAGCGCACGCAGGAAATCCACCCGGCGAAAGTCCGGCCAGAACGCTTCACAGAAGTAGAACTCCGAGTGGGCGCTCTGCCACATCAAAAAGCCCGACAGCCGCTGCTCCCCAGACGTGCGAATCACCAGATCCGGATCGGGCTGACCCTTGGTGTACAGGTGATCGGCAATGTGTTCGACATCGACTACTTGGGCCAATTCATCAAGCGTGGTTCCTTGGTCAGCATGGGACTGCAACAACGAGCGCACCGCATCGACTACTTCCCGGCGGCCGCCGTAACCAACCGCAACGTTGACCAGTGATCCGTCGATTCCCGCGGTAGCTTCCTGCGCTTCTTTCAGCACCCGCGCCGTGTGATCGGGCAGCAGGTCCAGAGCCCCCACCGGGTGCAACCGCCAGCGACCTTGCCCTACCAAGCCATGGACGGTGTCTTCGATGATCCCGAGCAGCGCATCCACCTCATGCTGGGGTCGGGCCAAGTTGTCTGTTGAAAGCAGCCACAGCGTGACGACATCGACATCAGCGTCATCGCACCAGGTCAGGAAGTCGACGATCTTCGCGGCCCCGGCTTCGTGTCCGGCCGACGAACTCGATCCCTGGGCACTTGCCCACCGACGGTTGCCATCCAAAATGACGCCCACATGTTTGGGCATCCCGCCCCGCTCAGCCGCATCCTTCAGTTGCGCCTGCAGGCGTCGTTCGTAGACGCCGTAGACGAGATCCGTTAAGCCCACTGATCGGTTCCTTCCCCTGCGCCGCTCAGGGCAGCGCG
>DASYOJ010000428.1:0-5864 GCA_036007925.1 Candidatus Nanopelagicales bacterium | reverse complement strand
GGGGGGCGGAGCCGACCCAGTGGCCATTGGGGCGGCTTTCGAGGACGTCTATGCCTTCTTGCGGGACCGGCAGTAGCTGCTGGTGCGTAGCGGTCGCAGATTGGCCTTGGACCCCGGTTCGGTTCGAATCGGGGTGGCGGTAAGTGATCCGCAGGCTCTGGTTGCCACTCGACGCGAAGCGCTGCGGGCAGGAGACCAGGAGGCATTGCTCGCGCTTCTCGACGAAGTCGAGCCCATCGAGATCATCGTCGGTCTGCCACTGGGCCTTGATGGACAGGTGGGCAAGGCCGTGGAAAAGGCGCGGACCTTCGCTCAGGATTTGCAAACCCTGACGGCAAGCCCGATTCGGATGGTGGATGAACGGCTGTCAACTGTTCAAGCACAGCGTGGCTTCCACGCTCAGGGCCGGTCTGTGCGCCAGAGTCGGACCATGATCGATAGCGCCTCGGCCGAAGTCGTGCTGCAGCACGCCATGGATGCCGAGCGGACCAGCGGCCAGCCCCCCGGTGAGGTGTTCCCAGCGCCATGACCCACATGAACGAGTTCTTCGACGACGAAGACACCTTGCCGCCGTCTCGGAACGCGTCCAGCCTGGCACGGCGGATCACCGGGATTGCGGTGCTGTTGGCGGTCCTTGCCCTGGCCTGGGGCACGTGGTCCTTCCTCAGCGGGAGTGGGGGATCCACAGCCCAGACCGACTACGCCGGCGAAGGGGTGGGAGAAGTCCAGATCCAGGTCTCGCGCGGACAGACCCTGACCGCGATTGGGCAAACTCTTACCGACGCTGGCGTCGTGCGCTCCGTGGATGCGTTCATCGATGCAGCCCAAAACAATGATGCCGCCGCCAGCATTGGGCCAGGGACCTATACGTTGCGGCTGCAAATGAGCGGTGCCAGCGCAGTTGACTTGATGCTCGATCCGATGTCGCGGGCGGACAGCAGGCTGGTGCTTCCTGAGGGGCTGCGGATCACCCAAACCATCGAAGCCGCATCGGCCGCATCAGGTCTGCCCATCAGTGAATTCGAGCAAGTGGTGGACAACCCTGGCGTGCTGGGTCTGCCGTCCTGGGCCGAGCAACGCCCTGAAGGTTTCATGTTCCCGGCAACCTATGACCTCGCGGGTGACGAAACCGCTGAGGAAATCATGACAACACTTGTGCAGCGTTTTGAGCTATCGGCTGATGAGTTGGACCTGGTGGCACGGGCCGAGGAAATTGAACGCACACCTTATGAAGTGCTTATCGTTGCGTCGCTCGTGCAAGCCGAGGTGTTGCCCGAGGACATGCGCAAGGCCGCCGCAGTGGTGTATAACCGGCTGGACGAAGGAATGCCGCTGCAATTCGATTCCACGGTGTCCTACGGGCTGGGCATCACCGAACTGCAGCTGACCGCTGAGCAACTCCAATCGGATAATCCTTATAACTCCTACGTGAACGAAGGGTTGCCACCCACTCCGATTAATTCACCCGGAGAGGCCGCGATCGAGGCGGCATTAGACCCCGCCAAGGCGAATTGGCTGTACTTCGTCACAGTCAATCCCGACACCCGGGAAACCAAGTTCGCAAAGAACTACGAGCGGTTTTTGCGGCTGAAGGATCAACTGCGGGAGTTCCTCGCGGAGAACGAGTGACCGCGCGCGCGGCCGTACTCGGATCGCCTATCGGGCATAGCCTTTCGCCGGCTTTGCACCGTGCTGCCTACGCGGTGCTGGGTGTGGATTGGGAATACCAGGCGGTTGAATGTACGGCCGATGAGTTCGCGGAGTTCTTCGCCGGACTAGATGAAACCTGGCGGGGCTTGAGTTTGACGATGCCGCTGAAGGAAGTGGTGTTCGATGTGGTGCCGAACGCATCGCCTCTGGCGCGATCGGTGCACTCAGCGAACACTGTCTACCGGCCAAGCTCTGCCGAACCGTGGCAGGTCACCAACACCGACATCTTCGGCATGGAGCAGGCACTGCGCGAGGTCGGCGTGGTGAACGTCACGTCTGCGCACGTACTCGGTGCAGGTGCCACGGCCCGCAGCGCGGTGGCGGCGTTGGCGCACCTGAATGTCGAGGAGGTCGTCGTCCATGCCCGGCGGCCTGTCGCTGCCGATGCAGTGGCCGAACTCGCCCAAAAACTCGGTGTACGCGCCGCAACAGCTGACCTGACCCCGAAAGATCTTGCCGCCGATGTGCTGGTCAGTACGTTGCCGGCAGACGCGGCGGCTTCCTGGGCGGGGATCAGTGCGCCGTCCACGACCGCGTTACTCGATGCCAGCTACCACCCGTGGCCAACCCCACTGGCCCAGGCGTGGGCACGTGATCGTCCGAGAGCTCCTGTCGCCAGTGGTCGGGACATGTTGGTCTGGCAGGCGCTTGCTCAAGTGAGGTTGATGACCGGGCTGGACTTTGATGAGCCCCGCGTCCTGGTGGCCATGCGAGACGCGCTGTAACACTTATCCACAGGAGGGATTTCGGCCTTTCGCGCCGACAATCAAGCTGTCTAACGTCGACAGATGACCCCTGAGACGACCTGGCTCACCACCGGCTTCACCATCGCTTTGTGGTCATGGTTTGCCGGTTGGGCTGTAGCGCTGTCCATTGTGGACATCCGAGAACACCGGTTACCGAACCGCATGGTGGCCCTGAGCCTGCTCGGCACGCTGGTGTGCGTGGTCGCGTTGACCTTCGTGAGCGGGGACTTCGGCATGCTGCTTCGGGCTGTCGGCGCCTCAGCAGCAGCAGTTGCCGCCTTCGGGGTAGGGCACGTCCTCGGTGGAATGGGGATGGGAGATGTGAAGTATGCGGCGGTGACCGGACTTGCCCTGGGCACCATCGGGTGGGCCGCTGTCTGGTGGGGCCATCTGCTCGGGTTCGTTCTTGCCGGGGGCGTCGTCGTTGTTGGTGTGGTGACGGGTTCTTTGCATCGTCGCAGTGCCGTGCCCTTTGGCCCTTTCATGGCCGCCGGCGCCGTCTTGGTTGCGGCCGGTTCGATCCTGGCTTCCACACCCACGCTGCCGGTTGCCTAGATGCCGGCAGGTCGGGCTGCTCGAGCACGTGTGAGTACGCACTGGGATGATCAGCGCCATGGTGCGTTGGTTGACAGCCGGAGAGTCCCATGGTCAAGCCCTCACGGCGATCGTCGAAGGGATCCCGGCACATGTCGAGGTGACCTCGACCGATATCGCTGCAGATCTGGCGCGTCGGCGCCTTGGTGTGGGGCGCGGAGCACGGATGAAGTTCGAGGCCGATGCCATTCGCCTCCTAGGCGGTGTGCGCCACGGTCGGACCATGGGTGGGCCGATAGCCATAGAGGTAGCCAACTCTGAGTGGCCCAAATGGGACAAGGTGATGTCCGCAGACCCGGTGGCTGCTGAGGAAATCGAGAACCTGGCGCGCAATGCGCCGCTCACCCGACCCCGACCCGGCCATGCGGATCTCGTGGGAATGCAAAAGTATGGATTCGACGATGCGCGGCCCATCCTTGAGCGTGCGAGTGCGCGGGAGACGGCGGCACGAGTGGCACTGGGAGCCGTGGCGCGAGCGTTTTTGGCTCAAGCGGCCGGTATCGAGGTGCTCTCGCATGTGGTGCGGATCGGAACCGTTGTGAGCCCACCAGGATCGCTGCCTCAACGAGGTCAGCAAACTGAGGTTGACGATTCTCCGGTGCGCTGCCTAGACCCCGGTGCTTCCCTTGCCATGGAAGAGGAGATCACCCAGGCGCATAAGGACGGCGACACCCTCGGGGGCGTCGTGGAAGTAGTGGTGCACGGGTTGCCGCCCGGTTTGGGATCGCATGTCCATGGAGATCGGCGTATCGATGCCCGGTTGGCCGGTGCACTTATGGGAATTCAAGCGATCAAGGGTGTCGAGGTCGGCGACGGTTTCGACCTAGCGGCCGTGCGTGGGTCACAGGCGCAAGACGAGATCGTTAGTGCAGACGGCTCTCTCGCGCGGACTTCGGGGCGATCGGGTGGAACAGAAGGCGGAATGACCACCGGGGAAGTGCTGCGAGTCCGCGCGGCTATGAAGCCGATTTCGACCATTCCGCGAGCGCTATCCACCGTGGATGTCAGCACTGGTGAGGCCGCTCAAGCCATCAACCAGAGATCAGATGTGTGTGCTGTCCCAGCGGCGGGTGTTGTTGCTGAGGCAATGGTGATGCTGACGTTGGCAGATGCCCTGACCGAGAAGTTCGGATCCGATTCACTCATGGAGATTCAACGCAACATTCGCGGCTACCTCGACACCATGGCATTTCGCTGATGGCGCCGGTGGTAATCATCGTTGGCGCCCCTGGTGCGGGTAAGTCCTCGGTGGGGCGTCGGGTGGCTCATCAGCTGAAGGTGCCTTTCGCCGATAGTGATGTGCTGGTCGAGAAGCGAGCAGGCAAGCCGGTGTCGGACATCTTCATCTCCGATGGTGAGGAGATTTTCCGCGCATGGGAACACGAAGAAATCATCGAAGCGCTCGCAAATTTCGACGGTGTTCTCTCGCTAGGTGGCGGGGCGATTCTCGACCCCAAGACCCGACAAGCTCTCAGCGACCATTGCGTTGTGTGGCTCGAGGTTGATCTCACTAACGCAACGCAGCGTGTCGGGATGAATTCCTCCCGCCCCCTATTGCTCGGTAACGTGCGGGGAACCATGTTGTCGATGCTCGAGCAAAGGACCCCGTTGTACGAGGAAGTAGCTGACCACCGAGTAGAAACCAGCGGGCGGCCTATCAAGGATGTCGTCGATGACGTCACTGCTGCTGTGAGGGCATCCGATCATGACTGATGCGAACACCGCACAAAGCACGCCGGTCGTTATTGAGGTTGCCGCTGAGCAGGCATATGACGTTGTTATCGGGCGTGGGCTGCTTGGTGAGCTACCGACATATCTGGATGGAGCTTCCAAGGTGGCGATCATTCACGCGGCCGCCTTGGGCGCATCGGCTGAAGCCATTCGCGACGATCTCGCCGATCAAGGCTTCGAGGCAATCCTCATTGAGTTACCCAATGGAGAAGACGCAAAAGCGGTCGAGGTCGTGGCTTTTGTCTGGGAGGCCCTCGGTACCAGTGGATTCACGCGCTCAGATGCCATAGTCGGGTTGGGTGGGGGAGCCACCACCGATGTGGCGGGGTTCGCGGCGGCCACGTGGTTGCGGGGCATACGTGTCGTGCACATTCCCACTACTTTGCTGGCAATGGTGGACGCTGCTGTTGGTGGAAAGACCGGCATCAACACCTCCGCTGGAAAGAATCTTGTCGGCTCCTTTCATAGCCCATCCGGTGTGTTGTGTGACATCAATGCACTCGACACACTGCCGCGCAATGATCTGATCGCCGGAATGGCGGAGGTTGTCAAAGTCGGCTTCACCAGCGATGCCACCATCGTGAGCGACATCACCGCTGATCCAACAGCGGCCGTTGATCCACATGGACCGCTGCTTGCAGAGCTGATCCGGCGCGCGGTCCAAGTCAAAGCAGATGTGGTGGCGCGCGATTTCAAGGAAACCGGCGCAGGAGGACAGATCGGACGCGAAGTTCTTAACTACGGTCATACGCTTGGTCACGCGATTGAGCGGGTTGAGAACTACGAATGGCGTCATGGAGCAGCGATCAGTGTCGGCATGGTCTACGTCGCGGAATTGGCTCGGTTGGGTGGAAAGCTCAGCGATACAGACGTGGATCTGCACCGGGACGTACTCACGAGTTTGGGTCTTCCAACCACCTATGCGGCTGGGCGCTGGGAACGACTCTTGCCGGCCATGCAGATGGATAAGAAGTCTCGGGGCAACACTTTGCGCTTCGTGGTTCTGCAGGGAATGCAGCATCCGATTGTCTGGCAAGCACCGGACCCCAGTTTGCTCGTGGCGGCCTACGAGGCCGTGAGTTC
>DASYOJ010000427.1:0-2331 GCA_036007925.1 Candidatus Nanopelagicales bacterium | reverse complement strand
CACATGCCGCCGAGCATCGAGCCCATGAACAGCCCGGTCATGATGCCGGTGAAGGGGGCGTAGTAGCCCATCGCGTAGCCGCCGAAGTGGCGGCCGGCCTGCCAGTAGGGACGCTGGCCGCCGGCGATCTCTACCTCGCGGGCGGCGGGCTGATAGCCATCGGCGACGGCCGTTTCGCAGGCGCGGCACATCGGCACATCGCGCGGGGCAGCGCCTTCCATGCCCGGGGGAGTCCACAGCACATCGGCCACGCTCGGTCCGTGCCGCGGATCCACGAAGCACGGGGCGCGACGCTCGGGGGCCGGCTCGCCGGCTAGTTGCGCCTGCACGCAGGCCAGGGAGTAGCGGCCGTCTTCGAGCGCGCTGGTCACCTGCTCGGCCTGGGTGGCATTCGTCATCAACTGCGCGGAGCGCTTGGCGCGGTCGTAGTCATCGAGCGCGCGTTGCAGATCCGCGCGGGCTTGCGCATCGAAGTCCGGGTTGGTGATGTCGAATCGGGCCAGGCGCTCACCGAATTCGGTCACGTCTTGATCCACAGCGGCCTTCACCTCCGCAAGTTGCGCTTGTGCTTTCTTGCGGGAGCGCAGCAGGACCACGATGAGCAGCGCGATCACACCGATGAACAGTGCGAGTAAAAAGAAGGTGAAGACACCCGAGGCCGCGGAGGGCTCGGACGGCGTTGCTTGCGCGGTGCCGCCGGCGGCGAAGCGCTCGGTGCTCAGCGCGATGAATTCGCTCAACACCGCCGGCACGCCGTTAGCGCTTTCGGCCTGGAAGGCGCGGGTTGCCAGATCGCTGGCCGAACCAGAGGTACTGCCGGCGCGGAACTGATCACCGACCACCACGGCGTAGACCCCGCCGAGGCCGACCTGCTCGTTCAATGCGATGAGGACGTCGTCGGTGGTTTGGGTGCCGGCGGTCGATTCGGGGAACACCCCGATGAAGATCGGGACCTCGCTGGCGATCACCTGGGTGGTGAGGTCATCGACCTGGGCGCCGGTGAGGGCGTTTTCCGCGCCGGGGACGCTGACCACCGGCTGGCCGGAACGCATCTGCTCGGCTACAGCGGCGACCTCGTCGGTCTGCACGGCCGCATGGGCGAAGACCGGGACTAAGGCGGTGGCGGTTGCGGTGAGGAGTGCAAGCAGCAGACGGCGCATACCTGCCACGGTACCTGTGGTTCGTGAAGGCCGCTCGCGCCTATTCCTTCAACTCGCAGATGGCCGAGCCGGGGGTGACGGTCGCGCCGATCTCGGCGGTCAGGCCGGTGACGGTTCCGGCCTTGTGCGCGGTGAGGGGCTGTTCCATCTTCATCGCTTCGAGGACCACGATCAGATCGCCCTCGTTAACACTTTGGCCCTCGGTGACCTCGACCTTGACGATCGTGCCCTGCATCGGAGCGGTGACGGTATCCCCGGAAACGGCGCTGCCCGAAGAACTGCCGCGCTTGCGCCCGGCGGGCTTCTTGGCTGCAGCGGCCGGGGCGGCGGAGCCGAAGCCGGCGGGCAAGGACACCTCGATGCGCTTGCCTTGAACCTCGACCACCACGGACTCGCGTTCGCTTGCGCTGTCTTCTGCGGCGACGGTGGCGTCGTAGGCCGGGATCTGGTTGTCGAATTCGGTTTCGATCCAGCGGGTGTGGACGCGAAAGGCGCTGCCATCGGCGGGAGCGAAGTCGTCCTCTTCGACGACCGCCCGGTGGAAGGTGAGCGCGGTGGCGATGCCCTCGACTTCGAACTCGGCGAGGGCGCGGCGGGAACGCTCGAGGGCTTGGGTGCGGGTGCTTCCCGTGACGATGAGTTTGGCGAGCAGAGAATCGAAGTTGCCGCCGATCACATCGCCGGCGCGAAAGCCCGCATCGACGCGAACACCCGGTCCGCTGGGTAGTTGCCAGCGGGTGAGCGAACCGGGGGCGGGCAGGAAGCCGCGGCCGGGATCCTCGCCGTTGATGCGGAACTCGATGGAGTGACCGCGCACCTGCGGGTCGCTGTAGTCGATGGTTTCCCCGCGGGCGATGCGGAACTGCTCGCGCACCAGATCGATACCGGTCACCTCTTCGCTGACCGGGTGCTCGACCTGCAGGCGGGTGTTGACTTCCAGGAAGGAAATGGTGCCGTCGATACCGACCAGGAACTCACACGTGCCGGCGCCAAAGTAGCCGGCTTCTTTCACGATCGCCTTGCTCGCTGCGTAGAGCTCGTCGAGTTGCGCATCGGATAAGAACGGTGCGGGTGCTTCCTCGACGAGCTTTTGGTGACGGCGCTGCAGCGAGCAATCGCGGGTGGACACGACCACCACATTGCCGTGTTGATCGGCCAGCACCTGGGTCTC
>DASYOJ010000426.1:0-4043 GCA_036007925.1 Candidatus Nanopelagicales bacterium | reverse complement strand
TCTGCCTGCGCAACTGCGGTGCGGAAAGTGACGTCCCACAGCGTGGGTGCCTCGGACTGGTAGGCCTCACCGCGGGCGAGATTGCGTAAGAAGGCCAGTTGGCTCGTGCGCTGAGCGTTCGCATCGATGGTCTGGTAGCTCTGTGACCAGTCGATGGACAATCCCATGCGACGCCACAACTCTTCGAACGCCTTTTCGTCTTCCACCGTCAGCCGCTCGCACAATTCCACGAAGTTGCGTCGACTGATGGGCAACTGATTCTTGGCGTCGGGTTTGTCCGGTGGCTGGAAAGACGGCTCGTACGGCAAAGACGGGTCGCAGCGGACGCCGAAGTAGTTCTGCACGCGCCGTTCGGTCGGCAGGCCGTTGTCATCCCAGCCCATCGGGTAAAAGACCTCGAAGCCGCGCATGCGCTTGTAGCGGGCCATGCAATCGGTGTGCGTGTAAGAGAAGACGTGCCCTACGTGCAGTGATCCACTCACCGTGGGCGGGGGAGTGTCGATGGAATAGACCTGGTCGCGGGTCTTGGTGCGATCGAACCGATACGTACCAGAGTCTTCCCAGACCTTCGCCCACTTCGTCTCGATGCCATCCAACGACGGCTTTTCGGGAATCTGTGGGGCTGACCGCAGGGCTGATCGCATGGTGGCTCATCCTAGGAGGAGCAGCACCTGCCTACACTTCCGTGGTGGACCTCGCGCGCTTGTGGGCGGAGTTGGATTCGCGTTGGCCCGAATCGATCATTGAGCCGTCGTTGACGCGTATCGCTTCGGTCACCGAACTGCTCGGCGATCCGCAGCGCGCCTACCCGGTGATCCAGGTTGCCGGCACGAACGGCAAGACGTCCACCGCCAGGATGATCGAGGCCTTGCTGCGATCCCACGGACTTCGCACCGGACTATTCACCTCCCCGCACCTGGTCGACGCACGCGAACGCATCCGCCTAGACGGGGAACCGATCAGTGAGGAACGACTCCTCGAGACCTGGACCGATATCGAGCCTTACATCCACCTCGTTGACAACAATTCGGTGGCGTCGGGGGGTGTTCGACTGTCCTATTTTGAAGTGCTCACTGCCCTCGCATATGCCGCCTTCGCCGATGCCCCTGTCGATGTCGCGGTGATTGAAGTCGGTATGGGTGGCACCTGGGATGCGACCTCGGTGGCAGCGGCCACAGTCGCGGTGATCACCCCGATCGGAATGGATCACGCCGAATATCTCGGGGACACCATCGAGCAGATCGCCGCCGAGAAGGCCGGCATCATCGCTCCGGGTTGCACGGCAATCGCTCAACGCCAGGGAGCCGAGGCGATGCAGGTACTACGCCGCCGCGCCGAAGAAACCCAAGCACCGCTGTTCATCGAGGGTGAGGAATTCGGTGTGGTGGATCGCGAGATCGCCGTTGGCGGTCAAGTCGTCACGATTCGTGGTTTGCGGGGGGACTACGAGGAGATTTTCGTTCCTTTCTTCGGCGAGCACCAAGCGGCCAATGCCTGCACCGCGCTCGTGGCACTCGAGGCGTTCCTGGGTTCGGGCGAGGAGCGATTGGATGTCGAGGTGGTCCGCGAAGGTTTCGCTATGGCCGAAACGACCGGCCGGTTGCACGCGGTGCGCTTGGACCCCACGGTGTTGGTCGATGCAGCCCACAACCCGCATGGCGCCCGGGCGCTTGCTGCCGCTATCCATGATTCCTTCACCTTCGATCGCTTGATCGGAGTTGTCGGTGTGCTCGCCGACAAGGATGCAGCCGGTGTTCTGGAAGCGCTGGAGCCGATTCTCGATGCCGTCGTGCTCACGACACCTGCTTCAGCGCGCGCCCTACCGGTCGAGAATCTGACCGCGATCGCGGAGGATCTGTTCGGCGGTAAGGAAGTGATGGTGGAAGCGGATCTGCTTGATGCCGTCGACCGCGCCATGTCGTGGGCCGAGGCCGACACAGAGACGGGCGGAAATGGTGTCCTGATCACCGGTTCGGTCGTGCTGATCGGCGACGCCTTGCGTTTGTTCGAGCGGCAACGCGGAATGAGCGAGATTCAGACCGACGATGAGGGGCTCGACTGATGCGTGTCCTCGGTTCGACGGTGTTGATCACCGAAGCCATCATCGTGATGCTCGCAGCGTTGGTCGCCGCGGGAACTGGAGCGGTCGACAGCATGGGAACGTCGCTGGCGATCGGCGGGGTGCTCGCCATCTTGCTGATCGCTGCGGTCGGCACGATGGGTCGTTCCTATGGAGTGATCGTCGGGTGGGTGCTGCAAGGGTTCGTCCTCGCCTGGGGGTTTTGGGTGCCATCCATGTGGATCGTGGGTGGGATCTTCGCGGTCTTGTGGTTCCTGGCGGTGCGCAATGGTGCCCGCGTCGATGCGATGCGCGCGCAACGGGCCGCGGAGGAAGTCGACCCTGAGGACTAGGCTCGCCACGCCGCTCGATGCGGCACGAACGCACCCGACCACGCAACGAAAGGAACACCGGTGTCCGAGCGCACTCTCGTCTTGATCAAGCCCGATGGAGTCCAGCGCGGCCTCGTAGGCGAGGTGCTGGCGCGGATCGAGCGCAAGGGTTTCTCCCTTGTGGCCTTGCAGATGCGCACTCTCGAACGAGAGATCGCCGAAGAGCACTACGGCGAGCACAAAGATAAGCCGTTCTTCGGTGATCTCGTTGCTTTCATCACCGGTGGCCCGCTCGTTGCGGCCGTGATCGAAGGTCCCGAAGCCATCGCGTCGTGGCGCACCATGATGGGCGCGACGAACCCTGCCAATGCCGCCCCCGGCACTATCCGCGGAGACCTGGCGACCGAAACCCAGATGAATGTCACGCACGGCTCGGACTCACCGGAATCGGCAGCGCGCGAAATCGAGTTGTTCTTCCCCGGCTTGGCCTAAGTGCCGCAGCGGCACTTACCGGAAAAACACGGCGCCCTCGGGCCGTCGTTGATGCCGTGGCCACCACGGCTGCGTCGCTCTTTCCCGTGGGTTGTCGCGGGTATCGGCGTAGGCACGGGCGCTGTACCCGTCCTGATAGCAACCGGCCTTCGCGGCATCGGCGCCATCGCGCGCACGAAAGGCCCAGCTGCCGCCGCACTCACGATCGGGGGCGCCGCCTCGGCGATCACCGGGGCGACGATCGCCGCAGGAGTGGTACGCCGCTCGAAGGTCCGGCAATTACAAGACAGCGCCCGCCGAATCGATGAAGGGTTCGCGGCCCCGCCCACGAGTCGGGCGGTGACCACTGGTCCGGGGTCGGCGCTTACGTCGCCAGCGATCGGGCGAGAAGGCGCTCGGTACGTGGGTTCGGCGAGCACACCGAGCGATATCGAGTTCGTGACCGGCCGTGAGCCCGATGTCGAACCAATCCGAGTGTTCGTCGGCCTCGATGCTGCCGAATCCATCGACGCGCGCATCGAACTCGCGCTCACCGAACTGCGGCGCACGGGTGCGTTCGCGCGATCCACCCTGGTGGTGCAAGCACCGGCCGGTACCGGGTATGCCAACAGCACACCGGTGGACGTCGTCGAAATTCTGACCAGCGGCAACTGCGCGTCGGTGGCCGTGGGATATGGATTGCTGCCGAGTTTCCTATCGTTGAACCGGGTATCGATGGCCACCTCGACCCAAAGTGCGCTCCTGGAAGCCATTGCGGATGAATGTCGCACCATGAGCCGACCACCGCGGGTGCTGCTCTACGGCGAGAGCCTGGGTGCGAAAGTCCAGCAAGGTGCGTTACCTGCGGGCATCGAGGATCTCGACCGACTCCAGATTTCGCGCGCGCTGTGGGTTGGAACACCCGGAGGAAAGGACTACGACGACGTCCACCGCCTGTTCGATCCCGTCGGCATCACCATCGACCGGCCAGAACAGCTTCCGCTGCAGCCCGAAGAAGACGTGCGGGTGTATTTCTTGGAGCACGACGGCGATCCCGTGGTCCGCTTTCGCGCTGATCTGGCGCACCGGCGTCCGGCCTGGCTGCCGACCAACGGCGGGCGCGGTCGCGGTGTGCCGCCGGATATGCGCTGGCGGCCGGGGATCACCTGGGCCCAGGTGCT
>DASYOJ010000425.1:0-3171 GCA_036007925.1 Candidatus Nanopelagicales bacterium | reverse complement strand
TGCCAGCGCCTTGTCACCTACCCCTTTCCACCTTTTCCTAGTGATAAGGTCGGTAATGTGCCGGACTTCCCCGACTTATCTGTCCTGGGCGTATCGATCCTGGGCCTGAGCGTGGATCCGTTGCTCGCCTTCGGCGGCCTGCTGGCCGGCCTGCTCGTGGGACTCACCGGAATGGGCGGCGCCGCCCTGGTCACCCCGATGCTCGTCTTGGTGTTCGGCGTCCCGCCCGCCGCGGCGGTCTCCTCCGATGTGGTGGCGTCGGCGGCGATGAAACCGGTCGGGGCGTTCGTGCACGCCAAAGCCCGCACCGTGCACTGGCGCTTGGTGTGGTGGCTCTCGGTGGGTTCGATCCCCGGGGTGCTGATCGGCACCTGGATCTTCGCGTCGGTGCTCGATACCGAGGAAGCCGAGGAGACCATCCGGCTGTGGATCGGCGGGGTCTTACTGGTGGCGGTCGGAGCCATGCTGGCCAAGAACTACATCTCGCGGCGGCGTCGTCGTTCTCATCAAGACCAGGCACCCCCCGCCCTGCAGGGAGCAGACTTGCCGGTGAAGATCGTCCCCACCGTCATCGTGGGAGCGCTGGTCGGCGTGCTGGTAGGCACCACCAGCGTCGGGTCTGGCTCCTTGGTCGTTACCTCCCTGCTTCTCCTATATCCCTTACTGCGCCCCTCGGTGCTGGTGGGCACCGACCTCACCCAAGCGGTGCCGATGCTGATCGCCGGCGCACTGGCCCACGCCGGCTTCGGCGCGATCAGCGTGGCCGTGGTGGTCTCCTTGCTGATCGGGCAGATCCCCGGCGTATGGATCGGCGCCAAACTCAGTTCCTCCTACGACGGACACGCCCTGCGCTGGCTACTGATGGTGATCTTGGCGGCCACAGCCGTTACATTGCTCGGTGCACCACGTGTCATGACGGGTGCCGTAGCGATTGTGGGAGTGGCCATCGTGAGTGCCCTGATCGTCCGCGACCGGAGAGCCGGTCAACGACGACGCGCTTTAGAACCCCAACTCTCCACAATCCTCGAGGGCGACGAGCTCAGCCGGGGTGTGGACGTTGGCAAACAACCCGACTAAGAGCAACGAATCCGACGACTCCCGCACCACCGGGAGTGCCTTCACCGACACCGGCAAACGGCTACTGCTGTTCGGCGGACGCAAGTGGGGTCCGGTCAGCAACATCGTCGTCCGGCTGGCTATCGCCGTGGGTGCACTCGTCCTCACTGCAAGCATCGTCTACTTCTCCCGCGATTGCTACGAAGACCTCGGGGAAGCCGGGGCGATCACCTGGATCGATGCCTTCTACTACGCAACGGTGAGCCTTTCGACCACTGGCTATGGCGATATCGCACCGATCTGCCAATCCTCACGGTTGGTCAACGTCATCGTCATCACCCCGTTGCGATTCATCTTCTTGATCGTCCTGGTCGGCACCACCATCGAAGTGCTCACGCAGCGCACTCGGCAGGAATGGCGCACGCGCAATTGGAGGAGACACGTGGAGAACCACACGATCGTCGTCGGCTACGGCGTGAAAGGCCGATCCGCTGCACGCGCACTCAAGGATGCCGGGCATGACGGCAACTCGATCATCGTCGTTGCACCGGACCGCGATTCCATCGATCTGGCAACGCGCGATGGCCTCGTCGGCATCGTTGGTGATGCCCGCAGCGAAGAGGTACTGAAGGACGCGGCCGTGGAGAAGGCCGGCCGTGTGATCGTCGCCACCGACGAAGATGACACTTCGGTCCTGGTCACTCTCACCGCTCGGCGCCTGGCCAAAGCAAGTTGCACCATCGTGGCCGCTGTCCGGGAATCGCAAAACGCACAGATCCTGCGCCAGTCCGGTGCCAACAACGTCATCCCGACAGCTGAATCGGCAGGCCGCCTAATGGGTCTGTCGGTGATCAGCCACACCGCCGGCGAGATCATGGAAGACCTCCTAGATTCCACCCGGGGTCTGGAGGTGCTGGAGCGGGAGATCACCCGCGAGGAACTCGGTCTCGCGCCCGCGCAACTCGATGCAGCCGGGCAGCTCGTGCTCGCCGTTATTCGCGCGGGTGTTGCCCATCGATTCGACACCGAGTCCATCCGACAACTCCAACAAGGCGACCGCCTCGTCGTCATCCAAAACAGCGCCACCGACTAGACCCACTCGCTCGCCCGATCCGCAGGAGGACCGATGTTCGCGATCACCCAACAAGCCCCCGGCGGGCCGGAGACGTTGCAGTGGGAGAAGCTCCCCGACCCCACACCGGGACCGAACGAAGTGATCATCGAGATCGCGGCGAGCGCGGTGAACCGCGCCGACATCTTGCAACGCGAAGGTAAGTACCCGCCGCCTGCGGGCGCCACCGACATCATCGGCCTGGAATGCGCCGGGACGATCGCATCGGTCGGTGCGGCGCTGACCCTTGATCGCATCGGCGAGCGCGTCACGGCTTTGTTACCGGGCGGTGGTTACGCCACGCGCGTGGCCGTGCCGATCGGGCAGACCATGAGCATTCCCGAAGGGGTGGATGTCGTGACGGCCGGTGCGCTGCCCGAGGTCACCTGCACGGTGTGGAGCAACTTGGTGCACGTTGCGCACCTGCGCGAAGGTGAGACGGTCCTTATCCATGGCGGCGGTAGCGGCATCGGCACCATGGCGATCCAGATCGCCCGCGCACTCGGTGCGCAGGTGGCCGTGACCGCGGGCAGTCAGCGCAAACTCGACGCCTGCGCGCAACTCGGCGCGGATCACTTGATCAACTACAACGACGACAATTTCGTCACCGCGATCAAGGACGCCACCGGCGGCCGCGGCGCAGACGTCATCCTCGACAACATGGGCGCGAAGTACCTCGCGCGCAACGTCGAGGCGCTGAACCGAAACGGCCGGCAGGTGACGATCGGTATGCAAGGCGGCACCACCGCCGAGCTCGATATGTCGGTGATGGCCGGAAAGAACGTCGGGGTATTCGCGACGAGTTTGCGTCGTCGTCCGGATGCGGAGAAGGCGACGATCTGCCGCGAGGTCGAAAAGCACGTGTGGCCGTGGATCGAGACCGGCGTGGTCAAGCCCGTGGTCGACCGCGTGATGCCGATGCCCGAAGCCGGCGCCGCGCAAACCCTGGTCGAGAACGGCGACGTGATCGGCAAAGTCGCCCTCTCCACCCCCTAACCCGCCCA
>DASYOJ010000424.1:0-4265 GCA_036007925.1 Candidatus Nanopelagicales bacterium | reverse complement strand
TGTGCTCGTTGACGCATCGGGGTTGCGATGCGCACGTGCCACGCTCCCCAGCACCGCTATCGGTGACTCTCGCGTGCTGGTCGGTCCCGAACTGCAAAGCGCCCGGCGTGGCCAAGACGCAGATGTCCCGCTCACGGCCTACGTGCTGGCGCCGTCCTGGGCGCCAGAATCGGCCGTTGCCGTCCACGTCCTCGATCCCGGTGACCCCCATCCGGTATGGCTGGTCGCAACGAGGCACCCTGAGAAACTTGCGCAAGCCTTAGCCGACCTTCGCCAGTAATCGGGGAGCGGGTCCCGCTGACATCTCACATGCGATACGACAGAGTGTGCCTATGAGTAATGCCACGTCCACCGAATCAAGCAAGGCCCCGATAGCCGCCGTGGTCGCCCCGGCTTTAGCGTTCGGGGCGAACATCGTTGCGGGTAAAGCGCTAGCAGCCGCCTACCGCTCTATCGCCGGCAAGGAAGCACCCTCGAGCAAGGACAGATCTGCACACCTAGGTGCGGTGCTTGCGTGGGCTGCACTGAGCGCCGCTAGCGCAGCCGTGATTCAAGTTGCCATTTTCCGGGCCACCGCCCGGCTCTTGGACGACGAGAACTAGGCACAGTCCTTGCAGATGGGCCCAGACGAGCCCTCATGATCGAGTTGACTGCGGTGATGAACGAGGAAGCACGACATACACGTGAACTCGTCGGACTTCTTAGGCACCACGCGAACGGTCAGGTTCTCATCCGACAGATCGGCCCCGGGTAACTCGAGGTTCTCCGCGAGCTCGGCTTCGTCGACATCGACCGCCGAGGCGGTCTTCTCCGCGCGACGCGCTTTCAACTCCTCGAGGCTGTCCTCGGCGAGTTCCTCGTCTGTCTTACGAGGTGCGTCGTAGTCGGTTGCCATGGCCCACGGTCCTCCCTCATTGCGTCGCCTTGCGCGCAGATTGTGCCCCATGCCCCGACATTTCGCGCTCTGGGGTCGCACGAGCCATGCTGGAAGGACACACTGGGGTCATGGCGCTCTACGCACTCGGTGACCTACGACCAACCATCGACCCCTCCGCTTTTGTCCACCCGGAGGCAGTGATCATCGGAAATGTCCACGTCGGACCCCGATCATCAATCTGGCCAACGGCCGTTCTGCGAGGTGACCACGGCCTGATTCGAATCGGCGAAGAGACCTCGATTCAGGACGGCACGGTGGTGCACTGCACAGACGAGCTCGACACGCTGATCGGCAACAGGTGCGTGGTGGGACACAACGCCCACCTGGAGGGATGCACCGTCCACGACGATTCCCTGATCGGCTCCGGCTCGGTGCTGTTACATCGTGTCGCGGTCGGCCCGCAGGCGCTCGTCGGGGCGGGCGCTGTTGTGTCCCCGGGCACCACGGTTCCGGCACAGGCCCGCGCACTGGGCGTTCCCGCCCGAATCACCGAAAATGTTGTCTCCGCGGACGACTTTCGCGCCTCAGTGCAGACATACGTACACAACGCGTCCTGGTACCTCGCTGAGCTGCGCCGTCTTGATCACGCTTGAGATGTGATGCCCGGGCTAGTGCGGGCTAGTGCGGGCGATCCAAGATTCCCGCGCTAGTTAATTCAGTCACCAGCGCATCGGCGATTCCCGGGACTGCTGCTACGAAGGTGCCCGGCTCTTGTTGATCAAGATTCCTCACGACGGCTCCAGCTTCGCGGGCGATGACAACTCCCGCTGCCACATCCCAGGCATTGAGGCCACGCTCATAGTAGGCATCGGTGCGCCCTCGCGCTAACCACGTGAAATCCACAACAGCGCATCCCGTTCGACGGATGTCACGTACCGATGGGATGACTTCTCGCAGCACATCTGCCTGGGCTGCTCGGCGCTGCGACGCATACCCGAAACCGGTCGCCACCATTGCTTGCGACAATTGCGTGCATTCGCGCACGTTCATCCGTTCGCCGATATCACCCAGAACACGCCAGGCACCCTTGCCGCGAATGCCAATGAAGCCTTCACCCGTCTCCGGGGTGATGATCACCCCCACTACCGCCTCGCCCACAGCATCGTCGTGGGCGGCTACCGAGACACCCCACAAAGGAATTCGGTACAGATAGTTAACGGTGCCATCGAGGGGATCGACGATCCATCGAATCCCGGTTTGTCCCTCCTGCCTCGCGCCTTCCTCGCCGAGGAGCCCATCACCTGGGCGTTCGCCCAACAACCGCTCGTGCAAGAGATGCTCGGCAGCTTTGTCCATCGAGGTGACGACATCGGTGGGGGTGGACTTCGTTTCCACCGACAAGTCCGAAGGACGTTGAGTATGCAAGAAGGTGGCCGCTTCGCTCGCTGCGCGCCAGGCCAGGTCGATCAACGGATGCCACGACAAAATCTCAGCAAGCGTGCGATGGGATCCATCTGACCCAGACATACCACTCCTTGCCGGACCCCCGATAACGATGCGGGCACACGCTAGCCTGCTCGCAGATGCCCACCAACCCGCCGTCCCCGCAGTCGGAGCACCCGAGCCCGGAGGCCACCACAGCCAAGCCCAGACATCACCAGGGCGGCTTTCGCGATGCATTGACCCACCCGGGCGTCCCGTCCTTCACATCTGCTGGCGCCCTCGCGCGCCTGCCGGTGGCCATGGTCGCGTTAGCGATCGTGCTCTTGGTCAGCGAGACAACCGGCTCTTACGCCTACGCCGGCGTCATGAGCGCCGCATTTGCCGTGACGGCGGCCCTCGCCAGCATCGTCACCAGCCGCTGGGCCGATCGATCCGGTCAGCGAGTGGTCTTACGGGTCCTGGCACCAGGCCACGGGGCCTTGCTCGCCTTGTTCACGCTGAGCGTTGTCGAAGGCTCCCCACGGGCACTCCAGATCGGCCTCGTGGTCGCCGCCGGTGCCACGTCTCCGGCCATCGGTTCCTATGTACGCGCCCGCTGGAGTTTCCTGGCAGAGCGCAACGAAGCGCCGTACCTGCTTCGTTTGGGGTTCGCCTGGGAGAGCATCCTCGATGAGTTGATCTTCACCCTCGGTCCGCTCCTCACCACGGCGCTTGCCTTCAATGTGGGGTTCCCTTCACCACTCATCGCCGCCGCGTTGGCTGTTGTCATCGGTTCTGTGTGGTTGTCGATGTCGACATCGACAACACCACCGACACGACCGCGAGATACCGAGCACGCATCGCTATTTGCGGTGGCCCGGACCCGCGGCTTGCTCATCTTGATCGGCGCGGCTTTGGGTCTTGGCCTGCTCTTTGGAGCTTTGGATGTTGGCGCCGTGGCCTTCACCCGCGACCGCGGCAGCGGTGCAACGGCCGGTGTGGTGTTGGCGGCTTTCGCCGCGGCATCCATGGTTGGTGGCATCGCCTACGGAATACGACGGTGGCCAGGTGCTTTGCATCGCCACACCCAGATGGCTGCGCTGGCATTGGCCATCGTCAGTGCGGGCTTATGGTTCGTGGATTCCAATGCCGGATTGATCGTCGTGGCTGCTGGCGCAGGCTTAATGGTCGCCCCCACACTCATCGGGATCTTCTCACTGACTCAGCGGGTGGTGAAACCGGCAAACCTCACCGAAGGTTTGACCTGGACCAACTCCGGACTCGCCGCCGGCTTCGCGTTCGGATCAGGACTCTCCGGTGTGCTGGTCGATAACTTCGGCGCCCGGGCCGGACTCGGATTGTGTGTGGCGGGTGCACTGGCCAGCGCCGTGATGCTGCTCGCTGGCAGCCGCAGCATCAACACACCTGCCCCCGAGGAAGCAGGTGACGTGCCTTCCGTCGTACCCGCTGCCTGGAACGACGACCCACTTCCAGGGCCCCACCCCGGAGCGTGACCGGCAAGCGGCACGCTCAACCCCGACACGGCGGCGCGCGCAATCACCCGCGCGGGTGCCCCGGAGTGCGTCTAGGGGGGTAGCCTTACGCACCAACCCACGAAGGAGAAGGCCCTGCAACCGCTCAGCCCACGTGAAATCCAAGCGCGCGTCCGAGCCGGCGCGTCGCCGGAGGTCGTGGCGGCCGAAACCGGCTGGCCGCTGGATCGGGTGACCCGGTACGCCGAGCCCTTGCTGGGTGAGCGTGCTTACGTGGCCCAACAGGCGGCTGCAGTGGAGATCTCCCGCTCCCGGGGTGGGGCCACCTTGCATGAATCGGTATGTGTGCACCTGGACGTCGATCCCGATACCGACGCACTCAGCTGGGATTCCTACCGCAACCCTGAAGGCCGATGGGTGGTCACCGCCTTCCATGATGGTTCGGCTGTCGGCAGTTGGCTGTTCGAGGAAGT
>DASYOJ010000423.1:0-2596 GCA_036007925.1 Candidatus Nanopelagicales bacterium | reverse complement strand
TCCAGCGGATCGGCAAGCACCGTGCGGATCACTTCCTCACTCAACCCGATGCGATTATCGGCAGCGAGTAATGCGAGTAGATCCACCTGCTGGCCCTCGCGCATTGCCAAAGCAGTTGCCACCGCGTGCTCCTTGATCGCTTCGTGCGCGCCCTCGCGGCCTTTGCCCGCGCGCACCGCGGCCATCAGCACCTTGGTGGTGGCCAGGAAGGGTAGGTAGCGCTGCAGTTCGGCGTCGATTACCGCGTCGAACGCACCGAAGCCGTCGAGAACTGTCAGGAACGTCTCGAGCAGCCCGTCGATCGTGTAGCACGCATCGGGCAGTGCCACGCGGCGCACTACCGAGCACGAGACATCGCCTTCGTTCCACTGCTGGCCTGCAAGGTCCGCAGTCATCGTCGCGTAGCCACGCAGCAGCACATGCATGCCGTTGATGCGCTCGCACGAACGTGCGTTCATCTTGTGCGGCATCGCCGAGGAGCCGACCTGCCCTGGACGGAAGCCTTCGGTGGCGAGTTCATGTCCGGCCATCAGGCGGATCGTGGTGGCGAGGTTCGACGGTGCCGAGGCAAGTTGCACCAGCGTTGACAGGGCGTCGTAATCCAAAGACCGCGGATACACCTGACCCACGCTGGTTAATACGTAATCGAAACCGAGATGCTCGGCAACATTCCGTTCGAGTGTTGCCAACTTCGCGTTGTCGCCATCGAGGAGATCAAGCATGTCCTGCGCAGTCCCGACCGGACCCTTGATTCCGCGAAGCGGGTAACGCGCGATGAGTTCCTCCAAACGCGTGAACGCCTGCAGCATTTCATCAGCCACTGTGGCAAAACGCTTACCGAGTGTGGTCACCTGCGCCGCAACGTTGTGCGAGCGTCCGGCCATTGCGGTCTCGGAGTAGGCAACGGCAAGGCCGGATAAGCGATCCAGCGCGGCAACGGTCTTGTCCCGCACCAACTGCAAAGAGATGAGCAGTTGCATCTGCTCGACGTTCTCGGTCAGGTCCCGGGACGTCATGCCCACGTGAATCGACTCATGTCCCGCGAGTGCGTTGAACTCCTCGATGCGCGCCTTGACGTCGTGTTTGGTCACTCGCTCGCGTTCGGCGATGGAGGTGAGATCTACGTCAGTGACGTTCGCTTCGTAATCGGCGATCACCGATTCGGCGATGTCCAGGCCTGCCGCAGCCTGGGCGCGCATCACTGCGATCCATAGCCGTCGTTCGGCGACGATCTTGGCTTCGGGTTCCCAGATGGCACGCATGGCCGCCGACGCATAGCGCTCGGCGAGCACGTTAGGAACGCTCACTCACCTATCCTTCCACGTTGCTGATGGGAGGCGTTGCTACCGGGAGGCGTTCGCGGCAGCGACCTGCGCGATGTCGCGCCGATGGTGCGATCCCTCGAGGGTGATGAGGTCCACCGCCGCGTAGGCGCGCTCCCGGGCCTCGTGCAGGTTGGCCCCCACCGCCGTGACCGACAGCACTCGACCACCGCTGGCGGCGATCGCGCCTTCGTCGGAAACAGTGGTGCCCGCGTGCAGGACGTCCACGCCGGCAGCTTCGCCTGCCGCCTCGAGCCCGGCGATCACATCACCGGTCCGCGGGCTTTGCGGGTATCCCTGGGCGGCGATCACCACCGTCACCGCAGCATCCGATGACCAGACCGGAGTCGGGTGGGTGTCCAAGGTGCCGTTCGCCGCGGCCATCATTAGCCCGCCGAGGCCCGATTGCAGCCGCGCCAACACAACTTGGGTTTCTGGATCACCGAAGCGCGCGTTGAATTCCACCACGCGGATGCCCCGCGATGTCATGGCCAGTCCGGCATAGAGCAGCCCGCTGAACGGCGTGCCGCGGGCAGCCATCGCATCGATCATCGGCTGCAGCACCCGCTGCGTCACGTCTTCAACCAGCTCGCTCGGTGCCCACGGCAGCGGTGAGTACGCGCCCATGCCGCCGGTATTCGGACCCTCGTCCTCGTCGTACGCGCGCTTGAAATCCTGCGCGGGCTGCAAGGGAACCACAGTGCTGCCATCGGTGATCGCGAACAGCGAGACCTCCGGGCCATCGAGGTACTCCTCGACCACGATCGAACTGCCACCTGCCAAGCACGCACGAGCGTGCGCAAGAGCTGCTTCACGATCCTCGGTGACAATCACACCTTTACCTGCAGCGAGACCATCGTCTTTCACCACGTACGGCGTTCCGGGGTGAGTGATGGTGTCGAGTGCTTCCTCGACCTGCGCATCGTTGGTGCACACGCGGGCCATCGCGGTCGGCACGCCAGCCTCGGCCATCACTTCCTTGGCGAAGGCCTTACTGCCCTCGAGGCGAGCCGCCGAAGCCGACGGACCGAAGCACGCGATACCCGCTGCGCGCACCGCATCTGCAGCACCCGCCACCAGCGGTGCTTCCGGCCCGATCACCACCAGATCAGCAGCGGTTCGCTTCGCCAGTTCGGTTATCGCACGATTGTCAGAGATGTCCAGCGGATGGACCGTGACGTCCTGCGCGATACCCGCATTCCCCGGCGCACATTCGACGGACGAGACCTGCTCATCGCGCAAAAGCGCCCGGACGATCGCATGTTCGCGCGCAC
>DASYOJ010000422.1:0-8492 GCA_036007925.1 Candidatus Nanopelagicales bacterium | reverse complement strand
CCGCCGTATCCCATCTCGTCGTAGAACAGCGGCTCGCCGCCCTTCCACAGCGACTGGTGGCAGTGCATGCCCGAACCGTTATCCCCGAACAGTGGCTTGGGCATGAAAGTGGCGGTCTTGCCATTGGCCCAGGCCACGTTCTTGATGACGTACTTGAACAACATCACTTGATCAGCAGCGTGCTGCAAAGTGTTGAACTTGTAGTTGATTTCTCCCTGCCCGGCAGTGCCGACCTCGTGGTGAGAGCGCTCGACCTCCAGGCCCACCTGCATGAGGGTGGCGACCATCCGGTCGCGCAGGTCGGCGTAGTGGTCGACGGGCGGGACCGGGAAGTAGCCGCCCTTGTATCGGGTCTTGTAGCCACGGTTGCCGCCCTCTTCGACGCGGCCGGTGTTCCAGGCTCCTTCGATCGAATCGATGAAGTAGTAGCCGGAGTGTTGGTTGGTCTCGAAGCGGACGTCGTCGAAGACGTAGAACTCAGCCTCGGGGCCGAAGTACGCGGTGTCGGCGATACCGGTGGAGGCGATGTAGGCCTCGGCCTTCGCAGCTACGTTGCGCGGGTCACGGCTGTAGGGCTCGTTGGTGAACGGATCCCGAATGGAAAAGTTCATGACGAGCGTCTTGGCCGATCGGAAGGGATCGATAAAAGCGGTAGCCGGATCGGGAATGAGCTTCATGTCGGATTCGTGAATGGACTGGAAGCCGCGGATCGAGGACCCGTCGAACATCAAGCCGTCCTCAAAAGCCGCCATTCCAAAAGATGCGGCCGGGACATTGAAGTGCTGCATGATCCCGGGAAGATCGATGAACCGGACATCAACGAACTCGATCTCGTTGTCCTGGATGTACTTCAGGACCTCATCGGCATTGCTGAACATTTCCACCTCCTGCACTCGCGTGCATCGCCTCGCTCGGTGACCCGATGTCACCGGATATAGGAAGAACCTAGGGATGCGTGGTGTCGGTTCGGTGTCCCGATTGTTTCGCCGGTGTTACACCCGAGCCGGTTTCCTCGGGCCAATACGGTGTTCCTCGTGGAGACCCCCGAACCCCGAGCGTGGATTGGCCGGCGCATCGGTGCCCTGGTCATCGACTGGCTGGCCAGCTTGGCAGTGGCGCAGTTGGTGTTCCCCCAGTTCGGTTACGGCAGCGACAGCGCCGGATTTGCCACTTTGGCGGTCTTCGCGGTGGAAGTCACCGTGCTGACGTGGCTAACCGGAGCATCCTTCGGGCAGCGGCTGATCGGGCTGCGGGTCATGCCGATCAACGGCGGACGGTTGCCCCTGTGGCGAGCCGCGCTGCGCACGCTGCTGGTGTGTTTGGTTATCCCCGCGGTGGTGTACGACGACCAGGGCAGGGGCGTGCACGATCGACTCGCCGGTACCTACGTTATGCGGGTGCGCTAACGGCGAGCTTGTCTAACGGTGTTCCCACTTAACGGCGAGCTCACTTAACGACGTTCCCACTTAACGGCGAGCTCACTTAACGGCGTTGCCTGCGCACCTGGCGCGGACTCGTCGGCATCGGACCCTTAGGAACGGGCATTGATTGCTGGACGTTGCCCAGGGCTTCGAGTCGGCGACGGACTTCGGTCACCTCGCTGCCGCGCAAGTTACGAGGAAGCTTGCTCAGCGTCTTTTGAATTTGACCCAGGGTTATCTGCCCCTCGGCATCGCCTACCTGGATCTCATAGATGGGAATCTCCGGCACCCAGCGGGCGGTCTTCTTGCGCTCGTTGGCGAGCATGTGGCTCACCCGGGAAGGGGCGCCCTCGGATACCAAGATGACGCCCGGTTTGCCCACGACTCGCGAGACCATGTCTTCGTTTCGGCTGATCGCGACGGCCGGAGTCACGGCCCATTTCCCACGCAGCGAGTCGATAACCGCGGCCGCGGCCCCGGGCTGGCCCTCGATCCGGGCGTAGGCCGCCCGGGTGGCCTTCCGACTGAACCAGAAGGTCGCGGCGAGTAGGCCCAGCGGCAGCGCGATCAAGACCGCGGTGAGCCAGTTGATGAACAACGCGACCGGGATAGCGATTCCGGCGATGACCAGCAGGAAGATGCCCAGGACCTCGGCCCATAAGAATCGGTAGACGCGCTGGGTCATCGACCAGTTCTCGCCGATGGCCTTCAAGCTGGAACGGATCTTGCCCATGACGACGCAGCCTAGTCCGGGAGCACGACGGTAATCAGATCGCCGGGGTGAACCGTTCCGGGGTGCTCTACCCAGCCGGTGACACCGCGACGACCGATGGCCGCCTTCGGGAAGGCTTCGGCTCGGGATCCGTAAGCCTGCGCGACCATCTCGCCGGCGATTGTGCAGGGGGCGTTGGCGCCGCCAAGCAGCACCACCGCGCCGGAGGGGAACGCCAGGCGGGTCATGCGCGGCAGCGAGGTGAGATCGGGGAGCCCGTCGGTGCAGATGTTCTCAGCGATGACGCCAGGGGCAATGCCTTCGATCCCGAGGGCGCCGGCGATGAGCGCGAGTTCGGCGGAGTCGACGAGCGAGAGTTGCCGATGGTTGCGAATAGTGGTTCCGCGGGGGAAAACCTTCGCCTGCCGGGTATCCGAAGCCATGGTCTGGCCATGGTGGCGGTCGCCGATTGGCCCGCCCCAGTCCAACTCCAACGATTCCACGCCCAGCGGCTGGAGTTCGGTCACCGGCCACACATGGGTGGCCAGGACATGGGCGCTCACGCGAACGTGATGCTCGCTCGATCACCGCTGGCACGGGCTTCGAGGGCTTGCTCGTATAAGCGTCCGGCGCGGTAGCTCGAACGCACCAACGGGCCACTCATCACACCGGCGAAGCCGATCTGCGTGGCAACATCAGCGAGTTCGACGAATTCCTCAGGGTTGACCCATCGCTCAACCGGATGGTGGCGCGGTGATGGGCGGAGGTACTGCGTGATCGTCACCAGTTCACAGCCGGCTTCATACAGATCGCGCAGAGCTTGGTGGACCTCGTCAATGGTCTCGCCCATGCCCAAGATGAGGTTGCTTTTCGTGACGAGCCCGGCGGCCCGGGCTTGGGTGAGGACGTCGAGGCTGCGCTCATAACGAAACGCTGGGCGGATGCGCTTGAAGATGCGCGGAACCGTCTCGATGTTGTGGGCAAGTACTTCGGGTGCGGCATCGAAGACTCGACCGAGGTGTTCGGGGTTGGCGGAGAAGTCTGGGATCAGCAACTCGACCTTGGTGCCGATTTCAAGAGCGTGAATCTGGCGAACAGTCTCGGCATAAAGCCAGGAACCCTCGTCGGGTAGGTCATCGCGCGCTACACCTGTCACCGTCGCATAACGCAAGCCCATGGTGGCGACCGACTCGGCCACACGTCGTGGCTCGTCGGTATCGAGAGGCTCGGGCTTGCCGGTATCGATCTGGCAGAAGTCACACCGCCGGGTGCACTGCTCGCCTCCGATGAGGAAGGTCGCTTCTTTGTCTTCCCAGCATTCAAAGATGTTTGGGCAGCCAGCTTCTTGGCAAACCGTGTGCAGTCCTTCGGTCTTCACCAGTTCCTTGATCCGGGTGTACTCCGGACCGGTGCGCATGGTCGTCTTGATCCACGGCGGCTTTCGTTCGATGGGAACCTCGGCGTTGCGGGCTTCGATCCGAAGCATCTTGCGCCCCTGACCATCAGTTCCGGCATACACGCTCATCGTTGACCTCCTGCGAGCATCGGTAGACGTATCTCAACGAGGGGCAGAACCTCATCGACGCGTACTTCTCGGCCGGTCTCCTTGCTTAAGGAAGTCACGCTGGCATCGGAAATACCGCACGGCACAATGCGATCGAAGGCGCTTAGATCGCAATCACAATTCAAAGCGAAGCCGTGCATGGTCACGCCCTGTGCAACGCGGATGCCGATCGCGGCGATTTTGCGGTCGGGACCGTTTTCGTCTGCGGGAACCCACACCCCGCTGCGCCCCTCGATCTGCTGGCCACGGACTCCGAGGTCCTCGCACACCTCGATAAGCATCTGCTCCACCCGGCGTACGTATGCGACAACATCGATCGGTTCGGCGAGGCGCAGAATCGGATAGCCCACGAGTTGACCGGGCCCGTGCCAGGTGATCTTCCCGCCCCGATCGACATCAATCACAGGGGTGCCATCGAAGGGCCGTTCGAAGTCTTCGGTACGCCGGCCCGCGGTGTAGACGGCCGGGTGTTCGAGGAGAAGGACAGTGTCCGGCGCGCCGGACACCACGCTGGCGTGGACGCCGCGCTGCAGATCCCACGCTCGCTGGTAGTCAACGGACTCATCGCCGAAACCGACTCGCTCAATGTGCACCGTGGAATCAGGGGCGGTGGAGAGCGTGGAACTCATGACACCAGCCTACGGTCGTCCGCCCTGCGGACACCGAGTCGGTCTAATGCTTCGTCTGCTGCTCGACGGCCGCTGACCATCGCACCTTGAATACTGGCGGTGGCGGTGTGGTCACCGGCCATGATCACCGGCTCGAAAGATCGTGGTGGATCGATACGCAGCGGGGGCCTCATCGACGGTAACGCGTACGCGATCGGGTAGTGAGCCACGAATTGCCACGATGACGTGTCGGTTCCGTAAAGCCAGGACAGGTGGGTGCGCACCTGTGATTCGGCATTGCTGTCGGTTCCCAGGGCAGATGAGGAGACCAGCACCCACCCACTCGGTGCGTAGTCGGGAACGGCGTAGCTCAGCGGAACCGTGTTGATGAGTGGCCCGCGATGGTGCGGATCGACGGTCAGTGCAGCCCTGCCCGCGGCGAGTGGTTGGGGCAGTTGTGCTGTCGGTACTGCGTGGTACCAGGTGGTCACCGAGTTGCCGGCGGCTTTTACGTGGGCATCCGGGACCAACGGGGCAGCGCTCGGGGCATCGGTGGCCACGATCACCACGCGGGCGTGGATCCGTCCGTCTTCGGTATCAACGTATTCGCTGCCCACCGATTGAGCGGCTGTGGATAGTTGCACTGTTTGCTCAGGCAAAGCGTGGTGCAGTTGATCGGGTATCGCCTGCATCCCCGCCGCCGGTAACGACGGTGAGCCTTTGACGAAACTCGCCAGAACCGCATCCATGAAGCGCCGCGATGTCATCAGGTGTGGTTCGAGGAAGACACCGGTGAGGAAGGGTGCCAGGACTTCATCGATCAACGTTGCGTCAATGCCGGCTCGTGCCAGGGCGACCTGTGCCGGTTCATCAGGGCGACTATCGAACTGGCGCCCGTGCAACGTGGCGGCTGTGCGGGCGTACGCAGCGAATCGCGCCTTGCCAAGAATCGTTCCCGCAGTCTTCGACAAAGCCGACAGATGCCAATTACGAACAGTGCGTGGGTCGGCGAGGTGGATGACGCGGCGCCGGTTTCGATCCTCGCGCACGATGTTCATGCCACGGACGAGGGCGTGCAAGCGCAGCGCTTCGTGGTCGAGCACTCGAGCGGCTTCGGGGTAGGCGGGGTTGTACAGCTGGAAGCCGCGGTCCAGGGTGAAGCCGTCGATGTGATCGCTACGAACGCGTCCGCCTACCGAATCGGCTGAGTCGATGACGCGACATGTGACGCCGTGAATGGACAACTGGCGCGCGGCCGACAACCCGGCAAGGCCGGCTCCGACGATGGCGACGTCGTAGTCGTGGGTCATGCGCGATCAGTTCACGGCTGCGCGGATAGCCGATTCCACGGTTGAGTCTTGCCAACTGAAGCCGGCGTCGGTCAACACAGATGGCAGAACGCGCGTGCTGCCGAGTACTTCGCTGGAGAACTCCCCAAGCACGGTTTTCAATGCGAAGGACGGAACCGCGAAGACGGTCGGTCGCCGAAGCACGCGGCCCATGACCTCGGTCACCTCGGCATTGGTGACCGGTTGAGGTCCGGTGAGGTTGACCGGCCCAGCGATCTCCTCGTTGTCCAAGAGAAAGGTTAAAGCCGCGACTTCGTCACGCAGGGAAATCCATGACCAGTACTGCCGACCGGATCCGAGTTTGCCACCAAGACCAGCTTTGAAGATCGGGAAGAGTCGTTGCCAGGCGCCTCCTTTAGAAGACACAACAAGCCCGGTACGCGCGTGGGTGACGCGGATGCCGGCTTCACGTGCAGGATCGGCTGCTGCTTCCCAGGCACGCACAACGTCGGCGAGGAAGCCGGTCCCTGCTGGGGCGCTCTCGTCTACGGCGCGATCCCCGGTATCTCCGTACCAGCCGATCGCCGATCCGGCCACCAGTGCGCGGGGTCGGGGATCAAGGCGTGTCATGGCATCGACGACGGTTCGCGTTCCGTCGACTCGGCTGTCCAGGATCGTCTTCTTGTAGTCGTCAGTCCAGCGCCGGTCGCCAACACCGGCACCCGCGAGGTGCACCACGGCATCTACCCCGGCTAACGCGTCGAGGTCAACGCTCCCGGCCACTGGATCCCACTGCACCTCATCAGGGGCTACCGCCGTGCGGCGCACGAGTCGAAGGACGTCATCACCCCGCGCCCGCAGGTGGGGGACGAGGGCTGAACCGATGAGGCCAGAGGCCCCGGTGACCGCGATCTTCATGGGTTAAGCATGTCGCATGCGTGCAGGGACTGCCCGTCCGCTGGGATGTGGGGCCTAGGCGAAGACAGTGAAGACGCCGACACCTACAGCTTGTACGACAAGCAGGTTCACCACATTGCTCGCCATCAGGTTATGCATCACTTCCGAATTTCCATCGGTACCGGCTTTGCGGTGGGCCGCGTAGGAGGAGAAGAAGGTCGTGAGTTCGGGAAGACTGGTGGCGACTGCGGTCAAGGCACCCAGCACCACAGCGGGCACAGCGAAAGCGACCCCAAGTTCGTATACGGAATCACCGAGAACATCCCCGAGCAGGTAAAGGGCCACTAAGCCGGCGATCAAGATCACCACCTGCACGGCAATCTTTCCCTTACCGTCCGACCAGGGCCGGATCGCATCCCCAGCCTCTACCGGAGCCGGAGCCTCGTGCCGGCCGCGCATCACTCGCAGGTAAGCGACATAGCCGGCAATGAGCGCAATGCCGCTCCACAGGGCGGTGTCCTGTCCGGTGACCAGTAGTGCGATAGGGACGATGATGCTGCCGATAACGATCGCCTGCTCGAAGCGGAAGCCCTTACCGCCGAGGTTCCCGATTTGGCGGAACCACAAGGCCGCCATCGCGGCCAGCACGACGTTGATGATGTTACTGCCGAGGATGTTTGTGCTGACCACAGCGAACAGGCCGGTGGCGGCAACGAAGATCGTCGCAACCAACTCCGGTGCGCTCGTCAAATATCCGAGCATTTGCCCGGTGGCCGAACGAGAGAGGTTCGCGGCGCGGGCCAACTTCTGAGCCGGCTCGTACAGCCCGAAGCGCGCGACCGCGATGATGCCGATCATCGATCCGGCGAACCACAAGGCGCTAACGAGCATTCGTGTCCTTCCGCCCGTGGCCGGGTGCGTACGGGTGCGTGAAAAACGGCAGGGCGGCAGCCTAGTTTGCTAGCCGCCGAGTTCGGCGTCGAATGCGCCAGCCTCCAGTCGATCCTTGATCGTGGAGAGGAAGCGCGCTGCATCTGCACCGTCGACGATTCGGTGGTCGTAGGACAGCGCCAGGTAGACCATGGAGCGAATGGCGATGACGTCTTGGCCGTGGTCACTGATGACAACAGGCTTCTTCACGACAGACCCCGTGCCCAAAATCGCCACCTGCGGCATATTGATGATCGGGGTATCGAACAACGCCCCGCGGCTACCGGTGTTGGTGACTGTGAAGGTGCCTCCGGAGAGCTCATCGGGGGCGACTTTGTTCGTTCGGGTGCGCTCGGCGAGGTCGGAGATGCGGCGGGCGATTCCGGCGATATTGAGATCCCCGGCGTCACGGATGACCGGCACGAGGAGACCGCGATCGGTATCTACGGCTATCCCGAGGTTCTCTGAATCGTGATACGTGATCGTGCCGGCAGTGATGTCGATGGAGCTGTTGATCTGCGGGTAGACCTTGAGCGCCTCGACGGCTGCTTTGCAAAAGAACGGCAAGAAGGAAAGCTTCACTCCCTCGCGTGCCAGGAAGTCATCCTTCACGCGTTGCCGAAGCGCGGCGATACCGGTGACATCGACTTCGATGACGGTTGTCAACTGGGCTGAGGTTTGCAGCGACTCGACCATGCGCTCGGCGATCACCCGCCGCAGGCGGCTCATCTTCTCGGTGCGCCCACGTAGGGGTGAAGGTTCACCTGCTGGTGGGGTGCTTGCGGCTGTGGGAGCAGTGCTGGCAGGTGCTGAGGTGTCAGCCGCACCGCGCGCATCCACTGCAGCGAGGACGTCTGCCTTGCGGATGCGCCCACCGACACCGGATCCGGTGATCGTGGACAGATCGATGCCGTGTTCAGCAGCCAATTTGCGCACCAACGGGGTGACATAGGCGCCGGCATTGTTCTGCGCTGTCGGCTGGGCGGCCGGAACTGCTGGCGCTGCTGGAGTTGCCGGAGCGGTGGCCTGCGGTGCGGGCTCGGAGGCTTGAGGTGGCGCGGCAGGCGCGGG
>DASYOJ010000421.1:0-1664 GCA_036007925.1 Candidatus Nanopelagicales bacterium | reverse complement strand
GTCCCCGAGCGGCCTGACTCCGCCACGTTGGCCACGGTTGCGTCCGAAGACGACATCCCGGTCGAACCCAGCGACCTGCACTGATGTCAGGTGGCCCCATCTCGCTGATCGGGCGTGATCACCTCGGACCCGACGAGGTCCGCGCCGTTCGCGCGCTGCTCGATGTCGTTACGGAGACCGACGGTGTGCGCCCCGTCAGTGAGCACGTGTGGTTGCACATGGTCCACGGCGGTGACGAACACGCGATGCATGTGCTCGCCCGCGACGAAACCGGCACGGTGGTGGGGTACGCACATCTCGACACCACCGACGAAGTCGAAGGCCCCAGCGGTGAGTTGGCTGTTCATCCGGACTACCGACGCCAAGGCATCGGGCGCTCGTTGGTCGTGCGGCTGCTCGAGACAGCCGACGGACGGCTTCGGCTCTGGGCGCATGGGGAACACACGGCCGCCACCCGGCTCGCCGATGAACTCAGCTTCACCCGTCACCGCACGCTATGGCAGATGCGTCGATCGTTACATGCAGCACTCGATGAACCACGACCTCCAGAGGGCATTGAACTGCGCAGTTTCCGGGTGGGTGCGGACGAAGAGGCGTTCTTGATGGTCAATTCCCGCGCATTCGCCGATCTACCCGACCAAGGTTCGTGGACCCTGGAAGATCTGCACCGCCGGGAACTCGAAGGGTGGTTCGACCCAGCCGGCTTCGTCATGGCGTGGTCTACGCAGCAGGCACCGCCGGCGCCGCCGAACCTGGCCGGCTTCCACTGGACCAAGGTGCACGGAGCCAGCGAGCACGACAACCACAGCCACCCGGCGATCGGTGAGGTGTACGTCCTCGCGGTGGATCCCTCCTGGCGCGGAACCGGCCTGGCTCGCTGCCTCACTCTCGCCGGCCTGCACCACCTGCGCCGACTCGGCTTGGACCAGGTGATGCTCTACGTGGATGCGTCCAATCTCGCGGCCATCCGCCTCTACGAAGGCCTTGGATTCGTGCGCTGGGATACCGATGTGATGTACCGGTCGAGTGGCTATTAGTCATCCGTAGGCCGACCTTCGTTCACCTCACTGTGGCACCATCGCAGCCATGACGACGCAGGATTTCTCGGATACCAGCGCCCTTGCGCCCATTTCGGAGGACCTCGCGGTTGCAGCGTCGTTGGACGCCGCCGACTCTCCGGAGTTGCCGGCCGATCGCTTCCTAGACCGGGAACTGTCCTGGCTTGCCTTCAACCAACGGGTTCTCGAACTTAGCGAGGACCCCGGGCTGCCGCTGTTGGACCAGACCAAGTTCCTCGCCATCTTCGCGAGCAACCTCGATGAGTTCTTCATGGTCCGGGTAGCCGGACTCAAACGCCGCATCGCAACCGGAATCGCGGTTCGGGCGGCGAGTGGTAACACCCCGCGCGAGGTGCTCGAGGCGATCTGGAGCCGCGCCTACGAACTACAACGCCGCCAGGCGGAGATCTTCAGCGAGGAAATTCGACCTCGACTCGAAGCAGCCGACATCAGCGTGTTGCGGTGGGAGGAGTTGACCCCAGCGGAGAAGACCGAGATGGATCGCTTCTTCGACGACAAGGTCTTCCCGATCCTCACCCCCCTCGCGGTGGATCCCTCGCACCCGTTCCCGTACATCAGTGGACTGTCGTTGAATCTGGCCGTCGT
>DASYOJ010000420.1:0-8410 GCA_036007925.1 Candidatus Nanopelagicales bacterium | reverse complement strand
AACCGCTACACGCACCAAGTTGACTTCGGGTTGCTGGGCGGTGAGTTGCACACCGGCGGTTTGGGTATGAAAGCGCAGCATCCACGACTTCGGGTTCTTGGCCCCGAAGCGTTCCTGCATGATCCGCGCCCACATCCGCCGGGCCGCCCGGAACTTGGCAACCTCCTCGATGATCGAGGTCCGTGAGACGAAGAAGAACGCCAAGCGCGGCGCGAAATCGTCCACGTCCTGACCGGTTTCCACTGCGGCACGCACGTACTCGATTCCGTTCGCGAGGGTGAAAGCGATCTCCTGAACGGGCGTGGCCCCGGCT
The DNA here is from genome assembly GCA_036007925.1 of Candidatus Nanopelagicales bacterium. Classification (GTDB taxonomy): domain Bacteria; phylum Actinomycetota; class Actinomycetes; order S36-B12; family S36-B12; genus S36-B12. Next base: position 8,097 of record DASYOJ010000420.1, on the reverse strand, counting down.
TCAGCCATGTGGTAGCCGGAGATGGAGATCGTGTTCCACTTCGGAATCTCTGCGCGGCAATACGTGAAGATGTCGGTGATCAATCGCAGGCTTTGCGCAGGCGGGTAGATGTACGTCCCGCGGGCGATGTACTCCTTCAGGACGTCGTTTTGGATGGTCCCGCCGAGCTGATCGGCGCTGGCCCCCTGCTCCTCGGCTACCAACTGGTAGAGCAGCAACAAGATGGCCGCTGGGGAGTTGATCGTCATCGAGGTGGTCACCTGATCGAGCGGGATGCCCTCGAACAGCACCCGCATGTCATCGATCGAGTCGATGGCCACCCCGACCTTGCCAACTTCGCCGTGCGCCAGCGGGTGGTCGGAGTCATAGCCCATTTGGGTGGGCAGATCAAAGGCGACGGACAGGCCCATGGTGCCGGCCGCCAGCAGTTGCTTATAACGCTCATTGGACTCTTGCGCGGTGCCGAATCCGGCGTATTGGCGCATCGTCCACGGCCGACCGGTGTACATCGACGGGTACACGCCGCGGGTGAACGGGTACTCCCCCGGCTCAGCCAGCTGGATTGCCGGATCCCAATCGGCCAAAGCCGATTCGTCGTACACGGGCTCGAAGGGCAATCCAGACTCGGTCTCTGCCATGGACGAAACCCTAGGGCGCAACCGACACGCGTGCTGCAGGGTCCTTCGCCTGGACCTTGTGAGCCGAACCACGCTGTGGGCTCGCGAACCCGGCGGGCCGACCTGCCCCAGCCGGGATACGCTGAGCCCAGCACCAGGCAGCGGCCGCGCCTGAGTCGTGAGTTTGAGTCAACGGCCTATTCGAGGAGGAGTTCGGTGGCCACCACCACACCCGTCGGAACCCTCTACCGCGGCGGCGAGGGCATGTGGACATGGGTCCTGCACCGCATCACCGGTGTCGGGGTCTTCTTCTTCCTTTTCGTTCACGTTCTGGATACCGCGCTGGTACGCGTCTCCCCCGAGGCCTACGACATCGTGATCGCCACCTACAAAACGCCGATCGTTGCGCTGCTTGAGGTTGGCCTCGTTGGCGCCGTCTTATTCCACGCGCTCAACGGCCTACGGGTCATCGCTGTGGACTTCTGGTCCAAGGGCCCCCGCTTCCAGCGTCAGATGACCTGGGTCATCGCCGCCATTTGGATCGTCGTGATGATCCCCGGGGCCTACTACATGCTTCTTCACTCCATCGAAGCACTCTTCGGGAGCACCTCATGAGCGCACCAAGCATCGAGACCCCCCGTTCGCTGAGCCGGCGCAATGCCCAGCGCAGCAACTTCGAGCTCTACTCCTGGCTGTTCATGCGGATCTCCGGCATCGTGTTGGTGTTCCTTGTGCTTGGCCACCTGTTCATCATGAACTTCCTCGACGGTGGCGTCCAGCGGATCAACTTCGCGTTCGTTGCCGGACGCTGGGCCAGCCCGTTTTGGCAGGTCTGGGACCTGACCATGTTGTGGTTGGCGATGCTGCACGGTACGAACGGAATGCGCACGATCATCAACGACTACGCAGAGCGCGATCAAACGCGCTTTTGGTTGAAGATGGTGCTGTACGTCTCCTCCGCCTTCATCATCATCCTCGGCACGCTCGTCATCTTCACCTTCGATCCGAACCTCGGCTAAGAAACCGCTATCGGGAGGCGTGTAAGCGACATGCAGACACACACATTCGACGTCATCATCGTCGGCGCTGGCGGAGCCGGAATGCGCGCTGCCTTGGAATCCAGCACTCGGGCCCGCACCGCCGTCTTGACCAAGCTCTATCCCACCCGTTCGCACACCGGCGCAGCCCAAGGTGGCATGTGCGCGGCGCTGGCGAACGTGGAGGAAGACAACTGGGAGTGGCACACCTTCGACACCGTCAAGGGCGGCGACTACCTCGTTGATCAAGACGCGGCCGAGATCATGTGCAAGGAAGCCATCGACGCGGTTCTTGACCTGGAGAAGATGGGCTTGCCCTTCAACCGCACACCCGAGGGCCGCATCGATCAGCGCCGCTTCGGTGGACACACCCGCAACCACGGCGAGGCGGCGGTTCGCCGCTCGTGCTACGCCGCGGACCGCACCGGTCACATGATTTTGCAGACGCTCTATCAAAACTGCATCAAGGAGGGCGTGGAGTTCTTCAACGAGTTCTACGTCCTCGATTTGTTACTCAACGAGGAATCCGGTGAGCCGGTGGCCGCGGGTGTGGTCGCTTACGAACTCGCCACCGGTGAGATCCATCTGTTCCAGGCGAAGTCGATCGTTTTCGCCACCGGCGGCTACGGCAAGGTGTGGAAGACCACGTCCAACGCCCACACCCTCACCGGCGACGGCATGGGCATCGTGTGGCGCAAGGGCCTGCCGCTAGAGGATATGGAGTTCTACCAGTTCCACCCCACGGGCTTGGCTGGTCTGGGCGTGCTGCTAACCGAAGGTGCCCGCGGTGAAGGTGGCATCTTGCGCAACGCCTCCGGTGAGCGCTTCATGGAGCGCTACGCCCCCACCATTAAGGACCTCGCCCCACGCGACATGGTGGCTCGGGCAATGGTGCAAGAGGTACGCGAAGGGCGCGGAGCCGGTCCTCATAAGGACTACGTCTACCTAGACCTGACCCACCTACCCGCCGAACAGGTCGAGGCCAAACTCCCGGACATCACCGAATTCTCTCGCACCTACCTCGGTGTCGACCCGATCACCGAATTGGTGCCGGTCTTCCCGACCGCCCACTACGCCATGGGTGGCGTCCCCACCAATGTCGAGACCGAAGTGCTGCGTGACAACGAGCATGTGGTCCCTGGGCTATATGCCGCGGGTGAAGTGGCCTGCGTTTCGGTGCACGGGGCTAACCGCCTGGGCACGAACTCGCTACTGGATATCAACGTTTTCGGCCGCCGCGCCGGCATCGCTGCCGCGGAGTACGCCAATTCGGTCGACCATGTCGAGCTACCCGGTGATCCCCAGGGTCAGACCATCGCCCTGGTGGAGAAGTTGCGCAGCGGCACCGGGAGCGAGCGGGTGGCCGCGATCCGCAAGGACATGCAAGACACCATGGACATGAACGCCCAGGTGTATCGCACCGAAGCGACTCTCAAGCAAGCGCTCGGCGATGTCCAAGAGCTCAAACGACGCTTCGCGAACGTGTCGATCCAAGACAAGGGAACCCGCTACAACACCGATCTCATCGAGGCGATCGAACTCGGGTTCCTACTCGACCTCGCCGAGGTGACGGTCGTCAGTGCCCTGGAGCGCAAGGAATCGCGCGGGGGTCATGCCCGCGAGGACTACCCGAACCGCGACGACGTCAACTTCATGCGCCACACCATGGCCTACAAGTCAACCGATATCAGCGGTGAAGAGCACGTGCGCTTGGATTACAAGCCCGTGGTCACCACCCGTTACGAGCCGATGGAGCGCAAGTACTGATGGCAGCTGTAGTCGAGGAAACCACCATCCCGGAAGCCGACGTCCCGGTCGCTACCGACGTCACTTTCCGCATCCGTCGTTTCCTGCCCGATGTCGATGAAGATGCCCATTGGGAGGACTACACCGTCGCACTGTTCCCCACCGACCGCGTGCTCACCGCACTGGAGAAGATCAAGGGTGAGCTCGATGGCACGCTGAGTTTCCGCCGCTCCTGCGGCCACGGAATCTGTGGCTCCGACGCAATGCGCATCAATGGTCGCAACCGCCTGGCCTGTAAGACGTTGGTGAAAGACCTCGACATCAAGAAGCCGATCACTGTCGAGCCGATCAAGGGCCTACCGGTGGAAAAGGACATGATCGTCGACATGGAGCCGTTCTTCGCGGCTTACCGGCAGGTGTTGCCGTTCTTGATCCCCGAGGGCCACGAGCCCACCCGCGAGCGTTTGCAGTCAGCGGAGGATCGCGCGCGATTCGATGACACCACCAAATGCATCCTGTGCGCTGCGTGCACCACGTCCTGCCCGGTCTACTGGACCGATGGGCAGTACTTCGGGCCCGCCGCGATGGTCGCCGCGCACCGGTTCATCTTCGATAGCCGTGATTCGGGCTTCGAGCAGCGCCTTGAGGTGCTCAACGACAAGGAAGGCGTGTGGCGTTGCCGCACCACCTTCAACTGCACCGACGCCTGCCCGCGCGGCATTCAGGTCACCAAAGCCATCCAAGAGGTCAAGCGCGCGTTGATCTTCCGCCGCGTCTGACTCCCTCCCCCACCTGCGCCGAACGGGCAGTTTCCAGACGGCGAACGGGCAGTTTTCTTACATCGAGTGGGCAGTGGCGTGTGCCACTGCCCACTCGTGTCTGTGAAACTGCCCGTTCGGCGGGCGGAAACTGCCCGTTCGCGGGTTAAGGGTGGAGCGCTTCGGGGTTCTTCGGGTGCGCTGGCAGCCGGCCGGCAAGCACATCGAGCACCGCTTGGGTGGCCGCTTCCGTCATCGCTTCGATCGAGCGGTGACTAAGGCCAGCTATGTGCGGGCTCATGATGACCGTCGGGAGATCACCCAGCGGCGAATCCCCGATCGGTTCGCGGGCGAAAGTATCGATGCCGGCTCCAGCTAAGTGACCAGTGCGAATGGCTTGCGCGAGTGCATCCTCGTCGATGATGCCGCCGCGGGAAACGTTCACCACGTAGGAACCTGGCTTCATGGCGGCAAACGCCTGTGCATCGAGCAGTCCACGGGTGCTGTTGGTCAGCGGTGCATGCACGGAGATCACATCGCTGCGCTCAAGCAGTGTCGGCAAGTCCACCAGTTCGGTTCCTTCAGGTGCTCGTTCCAGATACGGGTCGTAGACGCAGATGGTGCTGCCGAAGCCCTGAAGCCTGCGAATGACCGCCCGCCCGATTACCCCAGACCCGACAAGACCCACCGTCGCCCCGTACAGATCGCTAGGCGTCAAGGCACCTGCGCGGTCCCAACGCCCCTCGCGAATCGCCGCATCGTTCTCGGCTAACCGCCGTTGAAGCGCCAGGATCAGCGCGAGCGCATGATCGGCTACCGCTTCCTCATTAGCTCCCGGTGTGGTGGCTACGACCACCCCAGCCTCGGTAGCAGCGTCCACGTCGATGGCGTCCACACCGACGCCGGTGCGGGCGATCACCTTCAGATTCGGGCAGGCCGCGAAAACCGATGCGTCGAAGGTGTCGGTACTGGCGATCACACCCACAGCATCACCGACGATCTCGGCGAGTTCAGTCGGTGTGCGATTGCTCGTGCGCGGGTGTAACCGAATTCCTAATCCTGCGTGCTTCAAGAGTGCGCCCGTGGCGGGGCCATCGACGTCATAAACAGGCCACGTGACAACGACATCGTTACCAGACACGGGCTGTTTCCTTCCATCTATCAACTGTGGCGTAGCGTTCGGGGAAAACATTCCCAGCATAGGAGTCGAGCATGCGTGCCAACCCGTGGCTAGATGCGATTCGGGCCGGAAATCCGGCTTTGGGCGGTTGGATTTCCAACCCCTCGACCATCAACGCCGAGATCATGGGCGCTGCAGGCTTCGAATACGTGGCTATCGATACCCAGCACGGCGCCATCGACTACAGCTCCATGCTTCCGCTCCTCCAAGTACTTGCCATCGGGAATTCCACACCGATCGTCCGGGTTCCGTCCAATGATTCTGGGCACATCGGTAAAGCCCTCGACGCCGGCGCCCGCGCCGTGATCGTGCCGATGGTCAACGATCGGGAGTCATGTGAAAGGGCCATGTCAGCGATCCGCTACGCGCCCGACGGGGAGCGCAGTTTCGGGCCCACTCGCGCCGTCCTGGTGGAAGGGGATGATTACTTCGATTTCGCAGCCGATCAGATCTCCTTGATTCCGATGATCGAGACGGTCGAAGCGATGGGCAACATTGACAACATCCTCAGCGTCCCCGGCGTGGAAGCGATCTACGTCGGACCCAACGATCTGTCGATCAGTTTGGGCCTGAAGCCAAACACCAATGATCCGCGGCTCGACGAAGCGATGGTGGAGATCGTTGCTGGATGTCGGCGACACGGAGTGGTCCCGGGGGTTCACGCCAGTGCGGCGCTATGCGCCAAGCGCCTCGAGCAGGGTTTCGGGATGGTGACGGTCAGCGCGGACGTCGTGGCTCTCCGGTCGCACGTTCGCCAAGACCTCGCCACCGCGCGCGGGACCGCAGCGGAGACGATCACCAGCACGTACTAAAGCGAGATACGCGCCGTCGGCTCCGGTAGGCCCCGAACACCCGGGTCGATCATCAAGGCCGCCCCTGCATCCGGTTGCCCAGGTGCAGCAGGGCGGCGCCCACCGGAACTGATCGAGGTGACTACCAACGTATCCAGGTCAGGGCCGGCAAACGCGGGCATCGATGGCTTCTCTACCGGCAATTCGATGGTGCGATCCAATCGTCCGTCGGGGGTAATCCGCACTACCGACCATCCGTAGACGCACGCAACCCAGTAGCACCCGTCTTGATCGACGCATGCGCCGTCTGGCTTACCGGTCATCGGGTTGAAATCGAATAGCGCCCGCTTGTTTGTCGGAGCTCCGATGTCAAGGTCATAGTCGAAGGCCCAGATCACCTGTTCATGTGTATCCGTCCAATACATGGTTCGCCCATCGGGTGCGAAGGCCAAGCCGTTCGACGTGGCAACGTGGTCCATGAACGTCAACGGCGATCCATCGTGATCAACCACGAACAAGTGGCCGGCCGGGAATCCGGGTTCGCTGTCTGTGCGCTCATCCATCGACCCGATCCACATGCGCCCAGTCGGGTCTGGGCGTCCGTCGTTCATGCGAACGCCTGCTGTCGATTCCAAGGCGACAAGTTCGTGCCACTCTTCGGTAGCCGAGTGGTACTCCACCAACCCAGCGCCCATACCAACGACGAATACCCCAGGGCGCTCAGTGATTGCTACGCACGACGGGCGCCCGGGCATCGACCACGATTCGAATCGCCGCGTGGACCACTCGAGGCGTTGAATGGACTGACCATCGACATCGACCCAGTACAGCGCCGAGTCCCGCTGCGACCACACCGGCGACTCACCGAGCTTGGCCCGGTGATCGCTGAGGATCTCGACGCTGGCGGTCACAATTCCTCGGAGACCTTTCGCAAGAACTCAACGCTGGACTTTGCATCCTCGATCGGACCGGTGCCCGGCTCCGGATCACCGGTAAGCGAGCAGTCCTGCTCGAGCACGTACCAACCCTGGTAGCCGCGCCCTTCGAGGTACTTCACTACTCCAGCGATATCGACATCTCCGGTTCCGGCGGGGACGAACATGCCCTCGATTGTGGCTTGACGAAAGGGAACTTCACCAGCGCGGACCTTCTCAGCCATGTCATTCGTCAAGTCCTTGATGTGCACATGAAGAACTCGGTCACCTGCCTCTTTCACAACCTGAAGCGGATCCACACCAGACAAGAACAAGTGGCCGGTGTCCACACACATACCCACATCGCAGGAGTTCAGCAGTCGATCCACCTGGTTTTGACGAGAGATTGCCATTCCCCAGTGCGGGTGCAGAGCGGTGTTAAGGCCTCGCGCTTCCGTGGTGTCCTGGAAACGGCGTAGGTTGCGCAAGAACACCTCCCACTGATCGTCGTCCATGTCGATCTCGGTGTCATAGCCGTCGTAGTGGGAGCGCGGGCCTAGAACCACATTGGAGGCCCCGGCGGCTGCGAGTTGGTCACTGGCACGACCCACGTACTCAAGTTGGGCGTCCATGTCCTGGTCCTGGTAGAGGACGGCCGGGACGAAACCACCCACCATGGACATATCGAAGCCGGCGACGAAATCCTTCAGCTCCTCCGGATCACTGGGCAAGAAGCCATCGGGGCCAAGCTCGGTAGCGCTCAGACCGGCCTCGCGCATTTCAGCCATGACCCGCGTGGGATCCATCAGGTAGCCCCACCCCGGCGAGGCGTCGGCCCCCCACGTGATGGGTGCCCCGGCAACTCGGCTCAGCATGTCACTCATGGATGGTCTCCAGATCTCGGCAGGGGCCTTGGCGAAATACCCCTGGAACCTCTAAGTTGGAACGTGCCAACGCGAAGCATGGCACATACTCATCCGCTTTTTCGACCCCCACTGAGGAGCATCATGGAGACCGTTCGCCTGACCATGGCCCAGGCCCTCGTCCGCTGGCT
>DASYOJ010000419.1:0-4535 GCA_036007925.1 Candidatus Nanopelagicales bacterium | reverse complement strand
CATCCATGGTCACTTCTCCCTAGGGCTAGGAGCGCATCCATTCGGGCGCGCGCCGCCCTGATCTTCGGCACTGGACTAAGAGGCGGTCAAGGCGAACCCGCGCAAAGGGGGTGAATTGAGGGGTTACCCCCGTGGTTTTTTTGGGCTTGCGGTCAGGTGCTGGCGGTCAGGTACTGGGCGAGGCGATTGGGCCAGGTGGCAGACGTTCTTCGACGACGACGCCGCCATCTGCGGACACCCGGTAGGCGGCGGCATCGGTGTCGGGAAGGTCGGTGATCACCTCGACCGGCTCGGTTCCCCGATAAACGATCGCTACTCGATCATCGGTGGCGTAGGAGGTCGGCAACGTGCCCGCACCGACGAGCTCGTGCAACAGCGGGCGTCGTTGTTTTTCGCTGTCGTAGTGGACGCCGTTGCCATACGGCAAGAAGGCGAGCGCATCGCTCACCGGTGCGAGCTCAGCGCCGAAGGAATCGGTGGGGCCACCCACGTGCCAGCAAATGGAGCCAGCGCTCACACCGCCGAGAACGGTGCCCGATTCCCACGCGGTGCGCAGTGCAATATCAACGCCGTGGAGGCGCCACAGCGCTAGCAGATTGGCAACCGATCCACCGCCCACCCACACCACGTCGGCTTTGCCGATGGCCTCATCAACAGGCCGATTGGGTTGCGGGAACAACGCCAAGTGGTCGACATCGCACTCGGTGTCAGCCAGTGCGGAGTACATAGCAGTGAGGTACTGCGGGTCGTCTCCGGAGGCGGTCATGATGAGTAGTACGCGAGGACGATCGGTGCCAGATAGCTCCAGTGCCCGCTGGAAGATTCGCCCGGGGCGCATGACGCCCCACAGACCCGTGCCGACGAAGCCGCCGCTACTGGCGATGATCCAACGGTCGGTCACGAAGACCTATCAGACCGACGTCTCGACGGGAGTCACCGTGCAGGAGGTCATGCCGCGAAGGCGAAGATGCAGCGCCCAGGCCATCACGATGACCGAGGCAACTGCCAAGAAGGGCTGGATGGGTGCAAACCAACTAATGGCACCGGAAGTTCCGAGGGCTAGGAGGACGAGCTTGTTGCAGACTGGGCATCCCACCGCGAAGAAAGCGAGCAGCCCACCGGCGGTGCCGACCTTGGCTGCGGTGTCGATCTCCTCGTTACCTGGCTCGCGCACGTAGGTGGCGATGAGGAGCCCGCCCAGGACGCCGCTGATGAGGACCACCGGATAGGACCACCAGGTCGTCTCGATGTCGCGACCGAAGATCGGGTTGGGAATCACAGCGGTGGGCAGGGCCACCAGGGCCGCCACAATCACTCCCGAGACGGCGGCGGTAACCCACCTGCGCGCTGACCACAGACGCAAAGCATTCAGACTCGACATGCCGGTAACATACCCCATGGGGTATTAATCCGGCACTCGGATGGCAAGAAATGTAGGGAGATCGCAGATGTCTGGCAGCGGCGCTTCTGTCCATCACCATCCGGCGTGGTTCGGGGTCGTGATGGGCACCGGGGCGCTGTCCCTCGTGGCCACCGCACAGTCCGAGACCTGGGATGCATCGTGGCTCGAGGTGCTCGCTGCGGCGCTTTTGATCTTGGCAACCCTTGCGGCCCTGGTGCTGTGGCCGCGCTATCTGCGCCGGTTGACCGATCGAGACAAACTCGCGGCCGAACTGTCCGACCCCGGTCACGGCGCGATGCTCGCGACTTTTCCCGCCGGATTGCTGGTGCTCGCTGTTGCGTGGGGGAGGGTGGGCCCGTTCCTCGTCGGCTCGGATATCGCACTGATTGTCGATGCCGTGTTACTGGTGGTCGGAGCTTCGATAGCCACGGTCGTCTCCGCTTGGTGGGCCACCTCAATCGGGCGCTCGGGAGTGGGGCTCGAAGGAGTCAACGGCGGCTGGTTGATTCCGCCGGTGATGAACCTCATCGTGCCGCTTGCCATCGTGCCGCTGATTACCGCCAACCCCGCGCACGCCCCGTGGCTGGTGCCGCTGGCGTTGGCGTTCTGGGGTATCGGCGCCCTCTTGTTCCTTGCCTTGCTGGCCATCCTGGTAGCCCGGCTGGCGTTTCGCGATCCGATTGCCGCGCCTATGGCGCCGTCGTTGTGGATTCCGTTGGCTCCTGCGGGTGTCCTGGGGCTTGCGCTCTTGCGCGTGCTGGAAGCCGGAGCGCAAACCGGTGTACTCCCTGCGGAAGCCATCGCACTGGGGATCGTGGTCTCGGCTGCGGGCATCGGATTCGGTCTGTGGTGGGCGCTGTTCGCCTGGTTCGACCTAATGCGGGCCCGCCGCACCGGGGTGCCGTTCCACCCTGGTTGGTGGGGATTCGTTTTTCCGTTAGCCGCGATGTCACTGTCCACCAGTGCGGTGGGGATCGTGATGGGTGCCGAGCCGATCGAGATCGCCGGCACCGCGATAGCGCTGATCACCACTTTCGTTTGGGCTGTGGTGGCTGTGCGCACCGTCCGCATACTGATTTCCGCGCGCGAATCGGTTTCGCGCTAAGCCAGCCGACGTAGCATGGAGCCAGCGCCTGCTGGCAGGAAGGCTGTCGGCGCGCGGTTACGTCAAGGAGCCCGCCGTGCGCGCTGATCCTGCCCGCATGCATCAACTCGATCCGCAGATGCTCGACCTCGTACTGGGGTACGTAGCCGAGCGCCTGGCTTTACCCGAAGCGCCGGTGGATGGCCTTGGTGATCGCGCCGCCATGCAGCGCGCCATGACCGAAGTCATCACCGACGATCCGCACCCTGCAGCGCAGGTGCTGGACATCTACATCGACCATCTCGCCGACACCATCTTGTCCGCCGACAGTCCACGTTTTTACGCCTTCATCCCGGCCGCTCCGACCAAAGCAGCCCTGTTGTTCGACATGGTCGTATCGGCTGCGTCCCTCCAAGGGTGCTCGTGGTTCGAGGCTGCCGGAGCCGTCATGGCGGAGAACTCCGCATTACAGGTAATGATCGATGCAGCGGGTTTGCCCGAGGGAGCCGGTGGAACGTTCGTTTCTGGTGGATCGGCCGGCAACCTCTCGGCGCTGGTGGTTGCACGAGACTCGGCCACGGCGCGCGATAACCGACCTGGCGCTGCGCGTGTTTTGGTGAGCGACCAAAGTCATTCCTCCATCGCGAACGCCCTGCGCATCACGGGTATGCAACCGTTAATCGCCACCACTACCGATGGCCGTATGACACGAGAGTCGATCAAGCAAGCGCTGGCTTCAGATCCCGCAGCTGCGCAAGAACTCGTGGCGATCGTGGCGACGGCCGGCACCACCAACGCAGGCATCGTCGATGACTTGCAGGCCGCTGGGCAGATCGCAGCCGAACTCGGGCTGTGGTTCCACGTGGATGGGGCGTATGGCGGGGCCGGCTTGCTCTTGCCGGAGTTACGCGACTTATACACCGGTATCGAGCGAGCCGATTCCCTCGTGATGGATCCGCACAAGTGGTGGTTTGCGCCCTACGATTCCGCGGCGTTGATCTATCGCAACCCGCACCTCGCCCGTGCGGTACACACCCAGGATGCTTCATATCTGGATGTCATCCACGACGACGCCTCCGCAGACGTGAACCCCAGCGACCTTGCTTTCCACCTCACCCGGCGCGCGCGCGGCATGGCGCTGTGGTTTTCCATGGCGGTCAACGGGCTTGAGGCCTATCGCGATGCCGTGCGCGCAGGACTGCAGATCGCTCGCTACGCCGCGCAACAGATCGCGGAGATGCCTGATGTGGAGGTGATACGCGAGCCGGAACTAAGCATCGTGCTGTTCCGCCGGCGTGGGTGGGGCCTAGCCGATTACGAGGCGTGGTCGCAGCGGCTCTTGCAGCAGCAGACGGCGCTGGTGACGGCGAGTGCTTGGTACGGCGAGCCGGTCGGCAGGTTGGCCTTCTTGCACCCAGCTACCACCACAGCGATGGTGGATGAAGTGCTTGCGAGCCTTTAGTCGAACCGGCGGGCTAATCGCCAGGTAGCCGGGAAGGCCCCAGCGGCCAAGAGGATCTTCAGGGCATCGCCGAGCAAGAAGGGGATGACACCCAAGCTCAGTGCCGTCGCCCACGAGGCGTCGATGGCGAACTTCAGGTAGCTCACCCCAATCGCATAAATCGCGAGGTTCCCCGCGACCATCAAGGTCGCCATTCGGGCCGGAGTGCGTGTTGCCCCCCGCTCAGCGAGGTGTCCCACGAGCCCGGCGGCCACGATGAATCCCAGGATGTATCCGTAACTCGCCCCGCCCCAGCCGGAGGATCCGGCGGAGAACCAGGGCACGCCCGCGGTGCCGGCGGCGGCGTAGACCACCATCGAGGCGATCGCGCGCCAGGTGCCTAAGGCGGCACCTACGAGCAAGACCGCGAAGGTCTGCAAAGTCAGCGGGACGGGGGTGAAGGGCAAGGGGATGACCACCTGGGCCGCGATACCCACGAAGGCCGATCCGCCCAGGACGAGGGCGAGGCTGCCGGCCCGTGACGTGGCCAGGTAATCGCCGAGGACGCGGGGTGCTGGACTGGCCAGTGCCATGGGGTCTCCTTGGGG
>DASYOJ010000418.1:0-7848 GCA_036007925.1 Candidatus Nanopelagicales bacterium | reverse complement strand
TGTATCCCTGGCGCAGCTTCGAGGCCTACCCGATCTGGGTGCAGATGACCGGTGCTACCAGCGTGCAGGTACCGCTTTTGGATGATGAACGCCATGACCTCCCGGCCATGGCTGCCGCCATCGACGACACCACCCGAGTGGTGTTCGTATGCAACCCGAACAACCCCACAGGTGAAGCGGTACGCGAAGCCGAACTACGCGCGTTCCTCGATCAGGTGCCCTCAGATGTGATCGTGGTGCTTGATGAGGCCTACCGGGAGTTCATCGTGGACCCCGATGTTCCCGATGGGTTGGAGATGGCGCGGGGACGGGAGAACGTCGTCGTCATTCGTACGTTCTCCAAGGCATACGGGCTTGCGGGTTTGCGTGTCGGTTTCGCGATCGCTGCACCGCGGATCGCAGAAGCCATCCGCAAGACGGCCCTACCGTTCGGTGTCTCGAACATTGCCGAAGAAGCAGCCCTCGCTGCACTTGCCAGTGAAGACGAACTGCTGGCCCGGGTGCAGCACTTATCCGCCGAACGCGATCGCGTGTGGCGGGCGCTCGCCGACCAAGGTTGGGATATCCACCCCAGCCACGCGAACTTCATCTGGCTGCGCCTCGGTGAGCGCACCGAGGAGTTCGCTGCTGCCTGCGAGGCCGCTGGTATCACCGTGCGACCCTTCCCGGGCGAGGGAGTGCGGGTAAGCATCGGTGAAGTAGAGGCCAACGATCGCGTGGTTGCCGTGGCCCAGGAGTTTCGGGGGTAGATCGGGACCAAAGTCCCGGTGAATCCTGACCGTTGTCGGGTGTGGACGGTCCTTGTTCGGCGGAAACTTTGGCTGCAGACCTGAGACCGGGAGCAGACCATGGGTAGCGCGCTAGACCTCTCACGCTGGCAATTCGGTATCACCACCGTGTATCACTTCCTGTTCGTGCCTTTGACTCTCGGTACCGTGTGGTTCGTCGCAATGTTTCAGACGATGTGGCACTTCACCGGCAAAGAGATCTATCTCAAGCTTACGAAGTTCTTCGGCAAGTTGTTCTTGATCAATTTCGCGATGGGCGTGGTCACCGGCATCGTGCAGGAATTCCAGTTCGGGATGAACTGGTCGGAGTACTCACGATTTGTCGGCGATGTCTTCGGTGCACCGCTGGCCATGGAAGGGCTGCTCGCCTTCTTCCTTGAATCAACCTTCCTCGGTTTGTGGATCTTCGGCTGGGATCGACTACCCAAGAAGTTGCACCTGGCCACGATTTGGGCTGCTGCCGTAGGAACGATGCTGTCGGCCTACTTCATCCTCGCGGCCAACGCGTGGATGCAGCATCCGGTGGGCTATGAGATCGACCCAGCCACCGGACGCGCAGTCCTCAACGACATAGGTGCGGTGCTGTTCCAGAACACCGCGGTCATGGCGTTCTTGCACACCATGACGGCTTCCTTCATGGTCTCCGGTGCAGCGGTGGCAGCCGTGGGCGCCTGGTTCTTGATCAAGAACCGGCAGGTTGATGTGTTCCGGCCAGCGATGAAAGCCGGCGCCGTTGTCACCTTGATCGCCGCGATCGGTGTTTCGATCACCGGCGATCTGTTCTCCAAGATTATGGTCGAGCAGCAGCCGATGAAGATGGCAGCGGCCGAGGCGCTCTACGAGACGCAGGAAGATGCTCCGTTCTCAGTTCTGACGCTTGGCGATGTGAGTGGCGATAACGCCACACCCATAATCGAAATCCCTGGCCTGTTGTCCTGGCTGTCAACCGGGGACGCTAACGCCACGGTGGAAGGCATCAATAATCTGCAAGCGGCCTACGAGGCGCAGTACGGGCCCGGTGACTACGTGCCCTATGTCCCCGTCACCTACTGGAGCTTCCGATTGATGATCGGGGTCGGGATGCTTGCGGCTGCGTGGGCACTGTGGGCGCTGTGGCGCTACCGGCGCGGGCGAAACCCCCAGGACACGGGATTGCCGAGCAAGGCGTTCGCGATCGCGACACCGTTGATCGTGCTGGCTCCCCTGGCGGCCTCGACTTTCGGGTGGATCTTCACCGAAATGGGTCGACAACCGTGGGTCGTGTTCGGCGAGCAACTCACCGCCGATGCCGTCTCACCTTTGCTGACAACCACCGAAGTGTGGATCAGCCTCATCGGATTCACGCTGGTGTACGCGATCCTCGCGGTCATCGAGGTGGCGCTGCTGCTGAAGTACATCAAGCAAGGCGCGCCCGAACATGTTGTCGCTGATCCTTACGAGGAAGCGGCCAAGCAGGCAGATGAAGACAAGCAGCTGTACTTCGCGTACTGATCAGGAACGAATAAAGGGTTAGGGAGCAATCATGGATCTGGTAACCATCTGGTTCATCCTGATCGCCGTACTGTGGATTGGGTACTTCGTCCTCGATGGGTTTGACCTCGGCGTCGGAGTGCTCATGCCATTCATCGGCAAAGACGATCTGCGTCGCCGAGTAATGGTCAACACCATCGGACCAGTTTGGGACGGCAACGAAGTGTGGCTACTCGTGGCCGGTGGAGCCACATTCGCGGCGTTCCCGTTGTGGTACGCGACTATGTTCAGTGGTTACTACCTCGCCCTGTTCGTGTTGCTGCTCGCACTCATCATGCGCGGTGTCGCCTTCGAATACCGCAGCAAGCGCGACTCCCAAGCATGGCGGGATCGCTGGGACAAAGCGATTTTCGTCGGTTCCGCGGTGCCCGCTCTGTTGTTCGGAGTCGCGTTTGGCAACGTGGTCGGTGGCTCACCGATCGCCCCGCTGGAGGGAACAACGGCGGACAATGCCAGCAACTTGAATTACGTCGGAAACTTCTTCGACCTACTCAACCCGTACGCGCTACTGATGGGCGTCATGACCCTCACCGTGTTCACCACGCATGGAGCGATCTTCTTGATGCTCAAGACGCGCGGCGAAGTCCGGACTGCCGCTCGGACCGCGGCCCTGCGCGTGGGCCTCGTGGCGGCGGTGGCCGCTGTTGCCACACTGCTGTGGACGCAAGCCTTCTCGGAGCGGGTCGCCATCACCTTGCCGATGGCACTCGTGGCCGCAGTGTTGTGGCTCGGGGCGCTGTGGATGGTTGTCAAGGGACGAGACGGCTGGGCCTTCCTGCTGAGCGCTGGAACGATCCTGGTCGCCGTTGCCTCCTTGTTCGTCGGCTTGTTCCCCAACGTGATGCTCAGTTCGATCGATCCGGCCTTCAACCTCACGGTGTACAACGCATCAAGCCAGGAATACACGCTGACGATCATGACGTGGGTTGCGGTCATCATGACCCCGATCGTGCTCGCCTACCAGGGTTGGACGTACTGGGTCTTCCGCAAGCGGATCAGTACCAGCATGATCCCGCCCCAACCGGCAGCGGGCCGTGCGGATGACCGCTTCGCCTCTACGAAATAGTTGAGGCGTGCGGCCTATAGACCCGCGGCTCCTGAAGTACGCCCGCAGCACTCGCGGTTTCCTGCTGGTTGCTGTCCTCATTGGCGTCGCGACGGCAGGTCTGGTCATTTGGCAGGCCCGTTTGCTGTCCGGGGTGATCGTCGATGTCACCAGCGCCGGAGCCACCTGGGCGGACGTTTCTGGGATTGTCGGTGTCTTACTGGGGATCTTCGTGTTGCGCGCGCTCTTGGTCTGGGGAGCAGAGGCGGCTGCGGTGCGCTCCTCTGCACGGGCGAAGCGCGAACTGCGTGAGGCGGCGATCGCACACGCGATAGCTCTAGGACCGCAAGGGCCGGCCGGGCGCGACCCGGGGGACCTTGCAGCGCTGGTGACGCGAGGAATAGATGCCCTTGATTCCTACTTCGCCCGGTATCTGCCGCAACTCGTACTCGCGGTGATCGTTCCGATCGCAGTGCTCGCCACGGTTCTCGGGCAAGACTTGCTCTCGGCTTTCATCATCGCGATCACGCTTCCACTCATCCCGATATTCATGATCTTGATCGGCCTGTACACCAAGCGCCGTGTCGATCGACAGTGGCGCACACTCTCGCTGCTGTCCGGGCACTTCCTGGATTTGGTTTCGGGTTTGCCGACGTTGAAGATCTTCGGTCGGGCGAAGGCTCAAGCCGAAGCCATCGAAGCGATCGGCGGTCGATACCGAAGCACCACGATGTCGGTACTGAAGATCACGTTCTTGTCTTCCCTCGCTCTGGAATTACTGGCATCCCTATCCGTCGCGCTCGTGGCGGTATCGGTTGGTTTACGCCTGGCCGAGGAGCAGATCGTCTACTCCGTCGCGCTCTTTGTTCTGGTACTGGCACCGGAGGCCTACTTACCACTCAGGCTCGTCGGTCAACACTTCCATGCTGCTGCCGAAGGTCTTGGTGCTGCAGATCGGATGCTCACAATCATCGAGACTCCACTACCGGTGCCCGGTGGCGCGAAGACCACGCGTCCCAATGAACCTGTGGTTGTTGAAAACGTCGTCGTTCGTTACCCGGATCGGCCAGGAAGTGGATCGATGCCGGTCACCTTCACCGCCCGGCCCGGCACAGTGACCGCACTCGTAGGACCCTCAGGCGGGGGTAAATCCTCGGTTTTGTTGGCCATCGTGGGTTTCGTGGCGCCCAGTGACGGTGCTGTTCGTATCGGCGAGGTGCCGTTGGCCGAGGCCGACATCCAGCAGTGGCGATCACACATCGGTTGGCTGCCGCAGTATCCACGGATCGTCGATGCGCACCTGGAGTCTGAACCGACTATCCACGCCCTTGTCGATATCGGTCGCGGGCTGACAGACGCGCAGATCGAAAGCGCATTACAGACGGTCGGCTTGGTTGATGAAGGGATAGACGCGTCAAGGAGGCTCGCAGCCGATGGTTCCGGTCTATCTGTCGGTCAACGACAGCGCCTGGCGCTGGCACGAGCGATCGCCGCGGATCCAGACGTCTTGATTCTCGACGAACCAACGGCTTCGCTCGACGGCGACAGCGAGGCGCGCGTGATTGATGTTGTCCAACAGGCTGCACGGCGGGGAGCAACGGTGATCATCGTGGCGCACCGGCCTGCGCTCGTCGAGGCCAGCGATCAGGTTGTGCTGATCGCTCCATCCGATGCCACCGCCCGCACGGTCGAGCCCGATGTGCAGGTGGCACTACCCGGACAGCGGGGGTGGTGACCATGCAGTCGGATCTCGAGTCAACACCCGGACTGGCAGCAGGGCGGGCGATGCGTGCGCTATGGAGAGACGTTGCCAGTGAGAAGCGGGAGATCTGGCTTGCGGCATTTCTTGGCTTTGTTGCTTCGGCAAGTGCGGTGGCGCTGCTGGGCACCTCCGGGTGGTTGATTGCTCGAGCAGCGGAGTTGCCACCGGTGTTGACACTGACCGTTGCGGCGGTGATGGTTCGCACCTTCGCGCTCGGGCGCGGAGTTATGCGCTATCTCGAACGGTTGGTTGGCCACGACGCCGCCTTCCGCGGTTTAACGATGCTTCGGGTTCGCGTGTACCGATCATTGGAATCCATCACACCAATCGGGCTGGCCCGATTCACCCGAGGCGACCTGCTGGCGCGCCTTGGCAGTGATGTCGATACCGCGCTCGATCTACCCCTGCGCGTAGTGCTGCCGTGGCTCCAAGCAGGGATCGTGGCCCTTGCCACATCGGCTTTCGTCGCGTGGTTATTGCCCGATGCTGGTCTTGTCATCGCGGTGCTTGCTGGCCTCGCCGTTGTGGTGTGGCCGTGGATGGTGGGTCGCATCGTGCGTCGAGCAGAAGCTGCCATCGCTCCGGCTCGCGGCGCCTTGATCGAATCTGTCGTTGCCGTGATTGACTCTTCGGCTCTGCTCGCTGCATTCGGCGCCAAGCAGCCGGCTTTGAGTGCGCTGGGGGTTCGCGATGCGCGGGTGACCCGAGCAGAAACAAAGGAGGCCGGGGCACTCGGTGTCGGCGCCGCTGTGGGAATGATCGTGCAAGGTTTGGCTGTCACGGGTGCCATAGCCGTGACGGTGCCGCGGGTGGCAAGTGGGGAAATCGCGGCCGTGTGGCTGGCGGTCATCGCGTTGCTCCCCCTTGCGCTGTTTGATGTATTGACGACCGTGCCTACCGCTGCCATTGCGCGGGAGAGGGTCCGGGGCTCTGCCGCGCGGATCGAGTCGATCGCTGAAGCGTCGCCGCCTGATTCCGAGGCGCTCGTCGAACCGACCGCTTCGGCATTTGATTCCTTGGTGTTGCGCGGAGTGAGCGCTTCGTGGCCCGGATCGAAACAACCGGCCCTCGTTGATGTCGACCTGCACCTCAGCGCAGGGGAACGTGTGCTGATTATGGGCCCGAGTGGATCAGGCAAGTCCACCCTGGCCGCGGTCATTATGGGATTCCTCCCGTACGAGGGCAGCGTGCAGATGAATGGTCGCGAAGTGGCCGACATTGGGGCCGACGCTGTCTGCTCCACGATGGGTTTGCTCTCCCAGCATGCGCACGTCTTCGACACTTCTGTTGAAGAGAACGTGCGTTTAGGTCGTGTTCACGCATCTACAGACGAGATCTGGGCAGCGCTCGAACGCGCGAAACTCAGCGATTGGGTGCGTTCACTACCGGATGGCCTCGAATCTCGGGTCGGTGCGTTTGGTGCGCGCATGTCCGGAGGAGAACGGCAGCGTCTAGCCGTCGCGCGCTTGCTCCTCGCGGACAGGTCCGCCGTGCTACTCGACGAACCGACGGAGCACTTGGACCGGGAGACGTCGCTAGACATCGAACGCACGATCGCCCAGGAAACGCAAGGCGCAGCATCAGTCGTCATCTCGCACCAGGTGATCGGTGGTATGGATCGGGTGATCGAGATGCGTGAGGGTCGCATCGTCGCGCAGGGCACCCACGAGGAATTGCTGGCGTTGCACGGTTGGTATGCCCAACAGGTGCAGCGGCAGCGCGAAGGGGAACGAATGAGCGACGTTATGGCCCAGTTGCCGGTGGGTGTCGCGGTCGTAACGTGATCCGGGCAAGATGGAGCTGTGCGAGAGGACATTGACCGGGGCTTGTTCTCCGCCGTTGTTGCGGTAGCTGCCGGCTTGGAACTTCCAGCCACCTTGCGCCGCATCGTCCAGGCGGCCACGGATCTAGTCGATGCAAAGTATGGGGCGCTCGGCGTCCTTGATGACGACGGAAACCTCGCGGACTTCGTGCACGTTGGCATCGACGTTGTGCAGGCCGATGAGATCGGCGAACTCCCCGAAGGTCGCGGCATCTTGGGGTTGTTGACCGATCACCCCGTTCCGATCAGGTTGGATCGCATCACTGATCATCCGAAAGCCGTCGGTTTCCCGGCCAACCATCCACCAATGCATACCTTCCTCGGCGTCCCCGTGCGCGTTCGCGGCGAGGTCTTCGGCAACTTGTACTTGACCGAGAAGCGTGATGGAAAGTCCTTCACCGGCGATGACGAGCGCACCGTGATGGCTTTGGCAGCAGCCGCGGCGGTGGCTATCGAAAACGCACGGTTATACGAGAAGTCGCGCAGAAGGGAGGCCTGGCAGCGGGCTCTGACGGAAATTGCGACCGCAGTGCTCGATGGCAGCGACCCGGATGAAGCTCTCACGCTGCTGGCACAAAAAGCGCGCATCTTGATGGCTGCTGATGTTGCGACCATTGCCTTGCCATCGGGGGATGACTTGTCGATTGAGATCGTCGACGGCCCTGCTGGGCTCACTGGCGCTTTGGTGCCCCACGAGTCGATCACGTACCGAGCCTTCGCGGAAGGGATTGCCCAGTCATCCGAGCAGTGCACCATCGGAGATCTTGACCTCGTAGGTTCGGCGATTGCGGTCCCGCTGCGCACGGGTGAACGCATCCTGGGTGTGCTGACCACGATTCGGTTGGTCGAGACTCCCATCGACATGCACACGTCCAATGCACGCGAGCTGCTCGAACTCGCT
>DASYOJ010000417.1:0-3007 GCA_036007925.1 Candidatus Nanopelagicales bacterium | reverse complement strand
TGCTCTTCCCGCAGTCCATCGTTCCGGCGTAGAACACCAGTTCAGCCACGGCCGCATGGTGCCATAGCACGATCACGCGTGCACTAGCCACGCTCTCGTTGATGCAACGAACCCTGCTGCTTGATCATGCGGGCGATTCAGATTGGATCAAGAATCAATCCGGGAATGCGCCTCTCGGCGCTGCTGAGGCCACCGTGTTGACCAGGTAGCGCCGATACCCGCGGGTCAATGCGCCGACTGGTCAGGCACGTGCCCAAGTGCGCAATGACAACGACATCGCCGATGCGATCGGCAAGTATCGGATCTACGGTCCCAAACAAGTCCTGGGCGATGGCTTCCTCGCGCACATAGACGAGTGCTCGCTCCTGCAGCACGTCGCGCCACCGATCGCGAACGTTGTCGATCTCACCTGGTTCGCAGTACACATGGCGCATTCGTGGCTCCCCGGCCACCAGACGAACACCCCAACGCAGCGACGCCTGATCCTCCAACCACACCCGCTCCCCAGCATCGACCATCCCGTGATCGGCCGTCACCACCAAGCGACCCATTGCAGGCAATATGCCCCGTAACCGCGACAACAGACGCTGAACGTCGCTGGCCGCAGACACCCATGGGTCACTGCCCACCCCGTGTTCATGACCTGCCCTATCCAAGGCCGGCCAATACACGTACACGAGCACTTGCCGACCTTCCCGCCTTGCAACCTCTATGGCGTCGGAAGTGACCGCGATGCGTTCATCGATCGATTCGGCAGACCGATACGTCGACCCCCGCAAGACCCCTCGGGTGAGACCTGAGCCTGCATACGCGGACGGACCGACTGCCACGCATGCCCGATGAGATGCCGCGACCTGTTCGAAGACCGTTGTTTCGGGCTGAACGGCCAACGGTGGCGGATCTGAACCCCAATGCAACGGGCTGAGCACTTGTTCGCTTTCCGGTAACCAAAAGCTCGCGCCCACGATCCCGTGCTGACCGGATTCCATTCCGGTACCCAAGGAAGCAAGTCCGGTTGCGGTCGTCGTCGGGAATGCGGCCGCAATAGATCCACCACGGGCACCTTCGAGAACCGGGAATAGGTCCGGATGGCTTTCGATACAGGTGGCGCCCAGGCCATCGACCAGGCACACCACCACCGCATCGGCGGTACCGATGCCCAAGCGATCCTCGAAACCGGGAACACCCAACGCCGCCGCCGCTGACGGCATCACATCCGACAGACCCACATCGCCGTGATGATCCAGGCTCCCCATCAGGCGGTTCGTGCCGCCGTTGCTTGGGAGAGTGCACCGGCAAAGCGCAGGACCTGGGCAACGACATCAGCACCGTCGGCCGCCTCGGACACCCGTACGGAGAGGTCGTCGTTGCTGGCGGTTCCGGTGTAGCCATGATCGGCATCGCAGGCCGGATCGGCGCATGCCGCGGGTTCCAAATCGATTCGACTGACCGCTCCCCACCCGATCGTCAACACCACTTCGGCAGTCGGGCCCCCTGGCCGGTGTTGAGCAGGATCACTGACGACTCGCGTCACGACCACTGAATCCACCCGTTCCAACCGCACGGCCTCTGTCGAAGCGCTTGCCAGCGGCGCCGGGGCCCCCTCGGGGGCGTGTTCATCGACATGCCCCACGATCAGCCGAGTAGGCGTCAAGACCAAGACCGTGACATGACGGCGCAACTCGTCGCGATCGAACGTTGCTTCATGATGAACGACGTAACTTCCGGGGTCTTCACCACCGAGTGCTGTTTCCAACGCCTCCGCTACTAGTTCTGGGTAGTAGCCGCTGCGCTGAATGTCGGCGCGTAACGCCGTTCCCGCGCCAGGGTGATCCATGGCTCCATCCTGCCAGGTGCGGGTACTGTCCTGGTGTGGCCACAGGAATCACCGTCCATCCGGAAGTTTCCCAGGCATTGAACTCACGCGAACCCGTCGTCGCCCTCGAATCAACCATCATCAGCCATGGCCTGCCTCGGCCCGAGAACCTGCGGGTTGCCCAGGAGGTGGAGGACATCGTGCGTGCGCACGGCGCAGTGCCTGCCACCATTGCCGTCCTCGATGGCGACATCCTCGTTGGTATGGAGCCGGACCAACTCGCTGCAGTTGCCACCCGCGATGACATCGTCAAGGCAGGTGTGCGCGACCTTCCGGTAGTTATGGCGCGCTCCGGTAGCGCCGCCACAACGGTGGCGGCCACGAGCGTGATTGCCCACTCATGTGGGATCGAGACCTTCGCCACCGGTGGACTCGGAGGCGTGCACCGACAAGCACGGGACAGCTGGGATGAGTCGGCCGATCTCACAACGCTGGGATCAACGCGTGTGACAGTTGTGTGTTCGGGTGTGAAATCCATCCTGGATGTTGGCGCCACACTCGAACGGATGGAGACCTTGAACATCGCGGTTCTCGGCTTTCGAACGTCGCGCTTTCCGGGTTTCTACTTGGCCGATTCCGGTCACGATCTGCCCTGGCGCGTGGATGACACAGCCGAAGTTGCCGACATCATGAGCGCGCGCGCCCGTTTGGCCGTCAACTCAGCGATCGTGGTGGCGAACCCCATCTCTCCCGACCAACAACTCGATCCGGATCTTCATGATGTAACCCTCGCCGAGGGACTGGCGATCGCCCAACGGCGAGGCATATCCGGAAAAGATGTCACCCCCTTCCTCCTCGACCACTTTCACCGCGCCACCCACGGGGCGAGCTTGGCGGCCAATGCAGCCCTAATTCTCAGCAACGCCGAACTCGCCGCGCGTATCGCTACAGCGCGCTCCTTGATGGCCGATCGTTGATACCACCGGCGCGGGTGATGCATTCAGGGCCGGATTCCTGGCAGCCTGTACCTCCGGCCAGGCACCGCCTCAGGCCGGCCGCACCGCAGCTGCTCTCGCCGCACGAGCAGTAGCCGGCGTGGGCGCGCAACCAGGACCGAGCGAAGGGCGTCATGGCCAAGAACAAGGGCACTGATCGGATCATCGATATCGATGTCTCTGAGGAGATGCGCGG
>DASYOJ010000416.1:0-5116 GCA_036007925.1 Candidatus Nanopelagicales bacterium | reverse complement strand
GTGTTCTTGGCCAGTGATGCTTCTTCGTTCATGACAGGGCAGGAGTTGGTGGTGGACGGTGGTCTGTCCGCGATGCCGTGACGCCCGAGATCGGCCTCAATTGCTGTGTGCAGCCGGTGTCGCATCCGTTGGTATTGGCGTTTGTGGAATGCCAGCGACACCATCGCCTGGGGAATGAGATCCACCGAGCGGCGCAGCAGCCACGGTGTTCCGTGGCGCAGCAGCCACCAGGTAGCAGGTGGCTTGGCGCTGGCGCCGTCGGTGGGCAATGCCGATCCTGTCCGGTGTAAACGGGTTACCTCGCAGGCAATGCGGGCGAGGTAGTCATGACCAGAGGGGCTGGGATGCATCCGATCGATGTGCCAATGACCGGGATTCGCCGCATTGGGGTCGTTCCACAGATCGATGTAATACCCCAAGGCACCGTTTGCGAGCCTCAACCGCACCGTGGCTGCACGGACAGCGCCAAGTAGCGCGGTATTGACCAGATCGGCCCGTTCGTTCATCGCACGCCGCACAGGCGCTGGAAGAAAATCGTGCGCGTGGGTCTGGGGTAAGCCCAGCACCAAGACGGTCGCTCCAGCAGCCGCCAAGTCAGCGACAACGGTGGTGGTGTGCTGCCACAGGGAAACCGGGTTGAAATCAGCGCGCAATAGGTCGTTTCCCCCCACGCTCAGCAGGGCGATGGATGGTCCTAGCGCCAGGGCGGCAGGCAATTGGATGCGCGCGACGTCAGCTGCGCGTTGCCCGGGCGTGGCCAAGTTAACCAACCTGTCGGCTTGGACCGAATGCGCGAAGCGCCCCACCCACGATGGTCCGAGCCAATCGGCTCCAAGATCTCCGATGCCGTAGCAAATCGAATCCCCCAGCCCAATCACCGTTAAGGGGCGGTTCATGTCACGCAGCCTCGCGCTCGCGCACGGCATAGTCGCCTTCACGTTCTGCGGACGCCATCAAGTGGTGCAAGGACAACATCCGCGTGATTGTTCGATCCCATGACATCGACAAGGCGCGTGCACGTGCCCGTCGCCGGATTTCGGGACTGCGCGGCCCGGTGATGATTTCAACCGCTTCGACCCATTCGCGCGGATCGGCGCCCACCGCAACACCGGCATCGCCCACTACCTCGGGTAGAGCGGACTTCTGGTTGCACACCACGGGTGTGCCGCAGGCGAGGGATTCCAGCGCGGCCAGCCCGAATGTCTCGATCGGGCCTGGCGCCAACACCGCGTGAGCCTTCTGGAGTTGGGTCGCCACCGCATCGGGGGATGGCAGAAAGCCGGTGAAGGTGACCGGAAGTCCGACAGCTTGGTAGCGCAATTCGGCCATGAGTGGTCCGTCGCCGACGATGGTCAGGTGCCAGGGGTAGCCACGGCGCACGGCTTCGGCCACAACAGCGATGGCTTGCTGCGGGTGTTTTTCCCGGGAAAGCCGTGAGCACATGACCAGGTCGATCCGCGAGCCCGTGGGGGTAGGTAGTGATGGTGCCGGCCGGAAGCGCTGGGAATCGACGCCGAGTGGCACATGGTGCGTACCGATCCCGACTCGATGGAACTCCTCGGCGGCGTACCGCGTGGTTGTCACGATTCGGTCAACCTGTTGGGCTATCCGGGTGTTCATGCGATCGGCAATCGATTCCCCTGGCAGGTGTGGAGCATGCTCAGCGAACACGCCATCCACGCGTTCGTGAGCGAACAGCGTGCAGGGCACGTGATGGCGACGTGCCCAACGAGCAGCACTCATCAAGGTCAATCGGTCGGACAATTCGATGACATCGGGTCTGATGGAATCCAGAACTTGTCTGATGCGCGCGGGTGAAAGCACTAGCCGGTATCCGCCACTGCGCGGGATGCCGACGCTGCTGAGGGTATGAACGCGGGCGTTCGTGGGTTGACGCCAACCACCGGGTTGCGACGGCACAACGAGGTGAACCTCGTGGCCGGCAGCCCGGTAGCCCTCAGCCAGACGCAGCATCGTCGTGCGAAGTCCGCCGCTGCGGGGTCCGAAGAAGTTGGCCAAGTGCACGATCCGTGCCATCACGCCACCAGGTCCACATCCATCCCGCGGAGCACAGATCGGTAATGCCCTACGAGATCGTCACCGATACGTGTCCACGTTCGATCCCGAATCATGGAGCGTGCACTCGCACCCATGACAGCCCGGGCCGCTGGGCTGGCCACGAGCGCATCGACACACGTGGCGAAGTGTTCGTCATCCCCGGGTCGGTAGCGCAGTCCGACCTCGGCGTGCACCACGAGGTCGCGGGGGCCGCCGATATCCGGGGCGATCACGGCAAGCCCCGAAGCCATCCCTTCTTGGATCACCTGGCAAAACGTCTCGCGCTCGCCCGGTGCGACCAAGATGTCTAGGGACGCCACCGCAATGCCGAGTTCGGGTCCGCGGAGCATCCCGGTGAAATGTGCCTGCGGCAACAAGGTCTGCAATTCCTCGCGCTGAGGCCCATCGCCGATGACAACGAGTTTGATGCGCGGGTCGTGGCGGATCGAGCGCAGGATGTCCACACGTTTTTCCGGAGCGAGGCGCCCTACGTAGCCGACCACCACTCGGTCGGGGTGCGGGGAGAGCCAGCGGGTGCGCAGTTCGGGGCAGCGGTTGCGGGGGTCGAATTGCTCGGCGTCCACCCCGCGCCCCCACATGGCTACCCGGTCGACGCCGAGGTGGCGCAGGTACTCCAGCGATGCGCTTGAAGGGACCAAGGTGAGGTCGGCTTCCTTGTGTATTCGCCGCAGGACCGCATCGGACAAACTACCGACGCCGGCGAGCCGGTAGTGCCGGGCGAAGCCGGAGATATCGGTTTGGAAGACGGCCACCGTGGGCAGTCCTAGCCACGATGCTGCGCGCATCGCCTGGTAGCCCAAAATCAACGGTGAGGCCAAGTGCACAACATCGGGACGCAGCTGCTGCAAGACCTGCCTCAGTGTTGATGCCAGTGCGTAGCCGACATCCACGCCCATGCCCGGGACGCTGAAGGACTTGACCGCGTGGACCTGGACCCCCTCGGGTGTTGTCGATGGGGCGGGATCGGGAGCGATGATGTGGACGTCATGCCCTTGGCTGATCAAGTGCCGGGTTGCGCGCAACACCGATCCACTCACGCCATTGACACGCGGTAGGAACGATTCGGCGACGATCACAACACGCACGTACCTAAGGGTCAGTGGCGCGGTACCGACTGAGGGAACCAGAAGATGACATGTCTTCGACTCGTCAATGAACTCTGGGTGTTGGCGGATGTCGGAGTGTTGAGGGTTGCTGCGGCGCCTTACCTTCGCCATGTGAGCATCGCAGCCTTCTTTGACCTAGATAACACCGTCGTGCGGGGTTCGTCGTTGTTGCCCTTCGCCTGGCGCTTGGTGCGAAGCGGACGCGTCAGCACGAGTGAGATGTTCCGATTCGCCTCCATGAATGCTCGATTCGTGCGCACGCGAACCGAATCGGCGTCCGGTCGCGAGTACGTGATGCAGCGGGCGTTGGCGCTGGCCTGCGGACAGGAGGTCAGTGACGTCCAGCAGTTGTGCGATGACATCGTGCCCGGGATCGTGCAGCGGCGTTTGAACCCAATCGTGGCTGCAGAGATTCGCCGGCATCAGCGGATGGGGCACCAAACATGGCTCGTAACGGCCAGCCCTACGGAGTTGGCCGAACGTATCGCCCGGGAGTTGGGCATGACCGGGGCCATGGGCACTCAGGCCGAACGGGTTGCCGGTGTCTACAGCGGTGAACTCGCCGGGCCGATCCTGCACGGTCGACACAAAGCCGATGCAGTGTCGGCTCTTGCGGCCGTCGAGGATCTGCGGCTAGCCGAGTGCGCCGCCTTCTCCGATTCGATCAATGACCTACCGATGCTGGTACTCGTCGGGCAGCCCACCGTGGTCAACGCCAATCGCCGCTTGCGCCAAATAGCCCTGCGTAACGGCTGGCAGGTGCTCGGTTCGGCTGGGCGTGAGTCCGCCCACCGAAACCTCGCGCCAGCCTGATCGCGCATAGGCTCGCGCGTATGGACTACGCGAGCACGTACACATGGCCGCGCGAAGACTGGCTTCGCACCATGATGGTGATGACGCTCGACGGAGCCACGGTCGGCGCCGACGGGTTGAGCGGTTCCATTTCCGGCCCAGCGGACAAGCGTGTCTTCATGGAGGCGCGGCGCCTCGCCGATGCCGTCTTGGTCGGTGCCGGAACGATCCGCGCCGAGCGCTACCGGCCGATGCGCCTTAAGCCTGAATGGCAGGAAGCACGCCAGGAGGCCGGCTTGGCTCCCGCGCCGCAGGTGGTGGTCGTCAGTGGCCGGTTGAATTTGCCCTGGGAGGAGCCGATGTTCACCGAGTCGGCGCTGCCAGTAATCGTTGCAACGAGTGCCACGGTAGACGAACAGGCGCTCGAACGTGCGCGCCAGCATGCGCAGGTGGTGACCTTTAATGCAGACGGTGCCGGTGGCCTTGATGCTGCTGGCTTGGTCGATTGGATGCGAGATCAAGGACTGCGCCGAATCGTCTGCGAGGGTGGCGAAGCGTTGCTGGACACCTTGGTGCGAGCGAACCTAGTGGATGAGATGGATCTGACAATCTCTCCGATGCTGGCCGGAGCCGGGTACTTGCCGGATGCGACCACGGACGCGGTCGATGCCGTAAGTGAACGTTTCCCGCGCTTCGACCTCGCACATCACTTCACCGAAGACGGGTTTGTCTTTTGCCGATTCGTGCGCCCGGACGCGGCGTAACGGGCGTATGAACCGCAGATAGCATCAAGCGATGCTGACTTTGCGCGACCTCATCGCCCTAGCCGAGGACAACATCGATTCCTACGACCACCCAGTCCACGAATTTCGAATCGGTGATCGCTCCTTCGATACCGATGTTGAGCCGGTCGTCATGGGCGTTGTCAACCTTTCCCGCGACTCCACCTACCGCGAGAGCATTGCCCCGACGCAAGCCGATGCCGTGCGACGCGCACGGATCATGGCGGCCCAAGGTGCGCATGTAGTGGATGTTGGGGCGGAATCCTCTCGCGCTGATGCCGGCCGGACATCCATCGACGGGCAAATCGCATCGCTCGTACCGGTCATCGAGGAGTTGCACTCGCTAGCGGTGCCTAC
>DASYOJ010000415.1:0-3859 GCA_036007925.1 Candidatus Nanopelagicales bacterium | reverse complement strand
CTCGAGGCCGACACCGACGTCACCTTCACCGACATCAACGACGACGTCCTCACCGACAAAGTGGTCCTCGTGGTCGGATCGGAAGGATCAGGGCTTTCCCGGCTGGTTGCGCAAACGTGTGACTTCCTCGTGCGTATCCCGATGGTGCGTGAGCAGGAGTCGCTCAACGCCAGCGTTGCCGCCGGCATCGCACTTAACTCGGTCTTCACCCGCCGCTAGTCGTCCTCCATCGGCACGACGATGCGCAACTCCGCTGTGGCATCGTCTACCGAACCCGAGCGGGAGCCGATGATGGCGCGCTCATCTGGCTTACGCACCAAAACTGTTTCCACGTAACTGCGCACAGCATCCAAGAAGGGCACGCTGTGCCCCGCCTGTTCGGACAGATACCAGCGGTGCTCGAGAATCTCGTGGAAGATCTGCGCGGGTTCCATGCGGGCGCGTAGGTCGGCGGGCACGGCCGCCATCGCCTTCTCGAACCGCTCGGACACCCATTGGTGTGCGGCGAATTCTTCGTCGTCGGGACCCAGGCCGATTTTCACTCGATAGGAATCCAGATCGTTGAGTAACCGACGGGCCTGGTTTTCCTCGACGTCCAAACCGGTGAGTCGAATGAGGCGCCGTGAGTGGTGACCGGAATCAACCACCTTCGGTTGCACGATCATCTGCTCACCGCTGGCGTCTGTGACCGTTTGCAACTCGGAGAAATCGAAACCTAGTTCGTTCAGTCGCCTGATGCGCGCTTCGAGCGGATAGCGATCATCGCGGGTGAAGGCGATGGGTGAGGTGATCTCACTCCACAGAGAGTCGTACCGCGTGCGCAGGCTCACGCCGGTCACGATCGGATCTATGTCATCTTGCAGCCGTTCACCGGCTTGCAGGTCCATTAATTCCCCGGCCACGTTCGTGGCTGCCGTCTGCAGGTCATATTCGCGCTGCCCGTCGGTCAAGTGACCGTGCAACTCACCGGTCTCAGCGTCGACCAGGTATGCCGCGAAGGCACCGGCGTCCCGGCGGAACAGCGTGTTGGACAGCGAGCAGTCATTCCACGAAAAGCCGGTGAGGTGCAACTGCACGAGCAGCACCGCAAGTGCATCGAGCAAACGATCGGCCGTCTCTGCTCGCAACGTCGAGGAGAACAACGCACGGTAGGGAAGTGAATACTGCAGATGCCGCGTGATCAACGCCGCGGGCAAGTCTTCGCCGTTCGCATCTACGCGATCACGCACCACCGCCACCGGTTCCACCGCCGGAACTACCCGCTTGTTCAAGTCCGTGAGCAACCGATATTCGCGTTCGGCGAGTTCCCACTCGACTTCCTTGATCGCGTAGACGATCCCGTCCAAGCGCACGAACCGCACGATGTGCCGGGAAATACCGCGGGGCAGCGCCACCACCAAGTCCTCGGGCCACTGTTCGAGCGGCAGATCCCACGGCAGGAACGCCAACTGCGGTTCAGTAGCGACTCCTGTCATCTGCACGAGAAGAGCCTCCCACGCCTCACGCCAGACCAACGATCCGTGGGACACTTCCCGCATGGACCTGCGAAGTAGCGCCATCACTGCGCTGCGCGCCAGGGGAGCCCTATTCGCTTACATCTTTGGCAGCGTCGCTCGAGGCGAGGACACTCCAGCCTCGGATCTGGATGTCGCCGCACTATTCCCCGATCCGGCACCGCAATCCTTCGACGTGGAAATGCCGTCCGGCGTCGATCTGCTCGTCCTCAACTCCGCCTCGCTGGAGATCAAGGGGAAGATCGCGCTCGACGGCGTGTTGCTTTTCGAACTTGATCGCAATGATCGTGTGCACTGGGAAGCCACGACGCGCAAGATCTATCTCGACGAGCGTTATCGCATTGAGCGTTCGCATCGCGAATTCCTGGAGACACTCAGCCGGAGTTGATGCTGTCAGGATCACTCAGATCCTTGGGATCTGGTGAATCAGACCTTCGTTTCCCCGGCCCGGGTACAGGTGATGCGCGTTGCGCAACATGCTACACTGGCGTCGTGATCAAGTCCTTCCGTCACAAGGGCTTGAAAACACTGTTTGAAACAGGGAAAGCGACAGGGGTTCAGCCCCCGCATGCTCGGAGGCTGCGAATCCAGTTGGCTGCCTTAGACACAGCCCAAGTAGTAGCTGACATGGATCTCCCGGGTTTCCGGCTGCACCAACTGAAAGGTGGCCGCGCAGGTCGCTGGTCGATCACAGTGAATGGGAATTGGCGGATGACGTTTGAGTTCCGTGATGGGAACGCCTACGTCCTTGACTATGAGGACTATCACTAATGAAGACACTGAAGACGATGCACAACCCCCCGCATCCGGGTGAGTTCATCACGGACGTCTACCTCGAGCCCTATGGAATCAGCGGCCGTGAGTTGGCACTGAAGTTGGATGTGGCCGCCTCAACGTTGAGTCGGGTGCTCAATGGAACCAGCCGCATCACACCGGAAATGGCACTGCGGCTTTCGAAGGCATTGGGGCGCACGCCGGAGAGTTGGCTTGCGATGCAAGATGCCCACGACTTGTGGATTGCTCGCCAGCAAGTCGACCTGCGACGAGTACGAAAAATCGAACTCGCGTCGGCGTGATGGTGGACAGCCGCACACCTGCTCCCTCGGACGGCGTCCAGTCAGAGTCCATGCCATCAAGAGATCGCCAGATCACCGATGTTGTAGTCATCGGCGCAGGCATCAGCGGACTATCGGTTGCCGATCAACTCATCCGTGCCGGTCGAACCGTCACCGTCCTGGAAGCACGCGATCGCGTAGGCGGCCGGCTGCTCGGATCACCACTCGACCTCGGTGCTTCGTGGTTTTGGCCCGGCGAGCGTCGAGTTCCAGCACTCGCGCAGCGCTTGGGTATCGAAACGTTCGATCAGTATCGAGACGGCGACGCCATCATCGATGACCTCACCGGCGTGCAGCGATACCCGGGAAATCCGATCGACGTTCCCGCGCATCGCATCATCGATGGAACCGCCTCACTGGCCGCAGCGCTCGCCGATCAACTGCCACCAGGCACGATCCACTTCGAACAGCCGGTGCTCGAGATCACCGACGATCTCTCGGTCGTCACGAATGATCGGGTATGGCAAGCAGACCACGTAGTCATTGCGCTGCCGCCAGCACTTGCCGTGCGCACGATCAAACTTCCTAGCGAATTGCCACCCGAACTCATCGACGTCGCCGCCCGCACCCCTGTATGGATGGGCGATTCGGTGAAGGTTGTCGCGCTGTTCAGTGAACCCTTTTGGCGACGTGACGGATTCGCCGGTGCCGCCATGAGCCGACGTGGCCCGCTCGCGGAAATCCACGACATGTCCGGACCAGGTGGCGAACCGGCTGCCTTGTTCGGATTCGCCCGCGCGGCATCCATACATCCCGACATCGAGACGGACATCCGCGAGCAGCTCACCCGAATGTTCGGACCGGGGGCCGAGACACCGACCGACCTCCTCATCCAGAACTGGAGTCGCGAGCAGTGGACCACGCCACCGAGCACGGGTGGGACCCCCGAATACGGCATGTTCGGCCATCCGCTGTACCGACAGCCAGCCATGGGGGGCCGCCTGCACTGGTCATCGACCGAAACAGCGCAGACCTTCGCCGGTCACATCGAAGGGGCCCTGGAAGCAGCCGAGCGCTCAGTGGCCGCCTTGGTTCAATCATCCGGTGAATGACGTTAAAAAACAGTAGTGAGCACTGGTAAAAAATGGTGCTCGGTTGACGTGGATACCGCCTACTGACTCCGATGTGTCGGTAGGGCATGAGCTTGCGATTGAGGTCAAGGCAGCACAGGACCGGACTCATTTCCGCTCGGTGATGCGATCTGGGCGCTTCCGATTTCAACGCTGTGGG
>DASYOJ010000414.1:0-6053 GCA_036007925.1 Candidatus Nanopelagicales bacterium | reverse complement strand
GCCGCTGGGAAGGTGCGTGAGCACCACTCCCGCGGCCCCCGAATCAGGGCCGATTCCTCCTGAGCAACTGCGCAGTCAGTTGGCCCAACGCTCAGCGAGGGACTTACCAAGCGCCTGCAAGGTGGCCCGCTCAGCAGCGGTGATGTTCTGCTTGTAGTCGCGGTCGTACTCGAGCGTTTGGATGGCGTTTCCGACGAGGTACATCACGATGTATTCGTCGTCGATGAACTCGTAGTCCTTGCTCTTGTTATCGCTGTTGGAGTGGATCCACAAACCTGGCACTCCGAAGGTGTCGAACTGCGTGGTGCCGTTGCGCAACCGCTGCTTCCACGTATAGCGATCGTCGCCCTCACCATCGGTTTCGCGGGTATCCCCGGAACACCTGGCCGCGCGAGTCTTGACCTTCTCCCAGGCTTCCTGGGCGGCTTCTACCGAACCGTAGAGATACAGGTTCTGCTGGAGCGCAGCATCGCGCTTGAGGTCGAGATCACCGAGCTCCAATTGATATTGCTGCACGGCAGGGGGACCAAGGCGCACCTTGTTGTTCGTTGAGCACAGCCATGGCTGGGGGTCAATGCCCTCGGAGGCAGTGAATGAGTACCCGTTGGTACTGACGCGAATGTTGTCCGGGACATCAGCGCGATTCAGCATCGTCTCAGCGGCACGAACCAACTGCTCCGTGGTGGGCGCTGCGAGGGCGGAGCCGGCACCGGCAAACCCCAGCACTGCCGCCATTCCGGTGGCTACCGCTGCCCGCATCGTCGTGCGTGTTTTCATGTCAAACGCTCCCCATGAGTTGTCATGCGGCAAGACCGCCGAGTTGCAATGAAACGTAGCCTACGGTCACTGACGGGTCACAGTGAGTTTGGCATCGATATCGATGATCAGATCGTCCACCGTCCCCACTCCGGGCAGCGGAATAGTTACTCGCCCGAAGGCGGCACTGCCGATCAACTCGATCTCCGACATCGCATCCCAGTCGGTATCGACCGGTTTGATCGACAGTTCGATGTCCACATCCAACGAACCAGCCTTCGCCGATCCGCGAACCTGGGAGGCGTCCTTGGCCCAGCCACCAGCACCGGAGTAGACAAGATCGTGTGCTCGATAACCGGCGATAAAAGCGCGGGCCGCGTGCTCGGTCAGGAAGTTTCCGGTTTTCACCCGATCAAGAGCGACCGTGAGGTCGAGCCGAATGTCGGCACTGCCAAGAAGCAGTTGCCCAGCACGAACGGGGGCCGATACATCGAGGTCCATCAGGCCTGAGCCACCCCCATTGCGCAGCCGAACATCACTGCCGTCCATCTGACCGATCATCCAGACACGCTCCGCAGCGGAATTCATGGGGACACTGTGCCAAACGATCACTCTTCGTTCGAGCCATCGGCAAAATACCGCCATGACAAGAGCCCGCCGCTATTACCCGACTGAGCGCCTGGGCGCTCTCACAGACGGCGTATTCGCGATCGCACTGACCTTGCTCGTCTTGGAGATCCAGCTACCGGACCCCCCGCCTGCCGATCTGACCCTCGCGGAGATCTTGCGGACGGACTGGCACCCATTCCTTGGTTGGTTGATCAGTTTCGTGGTTTTGGCTCGGCTATGGCTGATCCAGCACGAGACCGCCGCCACCCTCACTCGAGCTAGCTCGCGCACACTGATCATCAACATGGTGTTCCTGGGCACCATCTCGTTGATTCCCTTCAGCGCCAACCTGGTCAGTGTCTACGAGCTTGACGAACCCTTGAGTAAGCAGATCTTCGCGTTATTGATCGGGCTGAGCTCGCTGGTGCTCGGCTGGTTCGTGCGCAGCGCCGAGCACGACCAGGCCACAGCCGAAGGGCGTGACCCGAAATGGTCAAGGCGCGCCCTCCACCACCTCATCGGCGTGCCGATCATCGCGGCTGTCGCGGCCGGGGTGACATTCATCGATCCCGCGCTCTCATTGATCGTGTGGGGGATCGAGAGTGTCGTTGTGGTGGTTGTGTTGCTCACCTCTGGGCAAGTCGACGAACCCTCCCGCGCATAGCGAAGGGGCGAGGACCCATCGGTCCTCGCCCCTTCGTCAGAGCTAGTGAGTGGACTTAGAAGTCCATACCGCCCATGTCGCCACCGCCGGCCGGCATGGCCGCAGCGGGCTCGGGCTTGTCGGCCACGACCGCCTCGGTGGTGAGGAACAGGCCAGCGATCGACGCCGCGTTCTGCAGTGCCGAACGGGTGACCTTGGCCGGGTCGATGATGCCTTCGGCCACCATGTCGACGTACGCGCCGGTCGCAGCGTTCAGACCCTGTCCAACGGGCAGCTCGCGCACCTTCTCCACGACGACACCGCCTTCGAGACCGGCGTTCTCGGCGATCTGCTTCAGCGGTGCGGAAACCGAAACGCGAACGATGTTTGCGCCGACAGCCTCTTCGTCGATCAGGCCGAGGGCCTCGATCTTCGGATCAGCAGCCTTCATCGCCTGGATGAGGGCCACGCCACCGCCGGGCACGATGCCCTCTTCGACGGCTGCCTTCGCGTTGCGGACGGCGTCCTCGATGCGGTGCTTGCGCTCCTTGAGCTCGACCTCGGTAGCGGCACCGACCTTGATGACCGCAACGCCGCCGGCCAACTTGGCCAAGCGCTCTTGCAGCTTCTCGCGGTCGTAATCGCTATCAGAGTTGTCGATCTCGGTGCGGATCTGGTTGACGCGACCTTGGATCTGATCGGCGTCACCGGCGCCTTCAACGATGGTCGTCTCATCCTTGGTGACGACCACCTTGCGGGCGCGACCGAGCAGGTCGAGTGTGGCGTTCTCCAGCTTGAGGCCGACCTCTTCGGAAATGACCTGGCCACCGGTGAGGATCGCGATGTCCTGCAGCATCGCCTTGCGGCGATCGCCGAAGCCCGGCGCCTTGACCGCAACCGAGCGGAAGGTGCCGCGGATCTTGTTCACCACGAGCGTTGCGAGGGCTTCACCCTCGAGGTCCTCGGCGATGATCGCGAGCGGCTTGCCGGACTGCATGACCTTCTCCAGAACCGGAACGAGGTCCTTCACTGAGGAGATCTTGGAGTTCACGATCAGGACGTACGGGTCCTCGAGTTCGGTCTCCATGCGCTCGGTGTCCGTCACGAAATACGGGGAGATGTAGCCCTTATCGAAGCGCATGCCCTCGGTGAGTTCGAGTTCGAGACCGAACGTCTGGCTCTCTTCGACGGTGATGACACCTTCTTTGCCGACCTTGTCCATCGCCTCGGCGATGAGCTCGCCAACCTCAGCGTCGCCGCCGGCGGAGATGGCCGCCGTGGAAGCGATCTGCTCCTTGGTCTCGACGTCCTTAGCCATGGAAAGCAGCTCGTCGGCGACCACATCGGTGGCCTTTTCGATGCCGCGCTTGAGGCCCATCGGGTTCGCGCCGGCTGCGACGTTACGCAAACCTTCGCGCACCAGCGCCTGAGCGAGGACGGTTGCCGTGGTGGTGCCGTCGCCAGCGACGTCGTCGGTCTTCTTGGCGACCTCCTTGACCAGCTCGGCGCCAATCTTCTCGTAGGGGTCCTCGAGTTCGATCTCCTTGGCGATGGACACACCATCGTTGGTGATCGTGGGGGCGCCCCACTTCTTCTCGAGGACAACGTTGCGGCCCTTGGGGCCCAAGGTGACCTTCACGGCGTCGGCGAGCACGTTCATGCCGCGCTCGAGGGCCCGCCGGGCCTCCTCGTCGAATGCAATCATTTTTGACATGGGGGTCTGTTCCTCCGGAACGTCCGAGTGGAAAGTTGTCACTCTCGGGTGTCGAGTGCTAAGGCAAAAGTTAGCACTCACCCCCAGGGAGTGCAAATCTCCACCAGGCCCCCATCGGCCTGGACGAACTACCGGCTGGTGACGTCCACGCCGAGTCGGCGGGCCGAGCGGGCACGTTGCCGGGCAGCGCGCATGCGGCGCAGCCGCTTGACCAGCATGGGGTCGAACCGCATCGATTCAGGGCGATCGATGAGGTTGTTGATGATCTGGTAGTACCGCGTGGCGCTCATATCGAAAAGATCGCGGATGGCCTGTTCCTTGGCCCCCGCGTACTTCCACCACTGGCGCTCGAACTCCAGGATCTGGCGCTCACGCTCGCTCAATGCTTCCCCTGCCGCTTCGGACTCGAGGCGGGCAGCATCCATGCCTAACTCCTTCATCGTCAACCCGGGGAGTTGGTGCCCGTGTTGCTGGTCGCGGGTGGTCTGGGCCCCAGCGGGGGTGCCAGTGCCGTGGGGAAGGTGAACGCCATCGTAGGACCTGAATGCCATGGATGTCATTCACCTGCCCGTCGGCGCCGCTGACCGGTGCGCAAGATCACCCAACTGAAGCCGTAACCCAGGCCGTTCGTGGCCCAGTGCAAGCCCATGGGTGCGATGACGCTGCCCGAAACCAGTCGCATCAGCGCGAACAGCACGCCAGCGAGAGTGGTGGTCAGCACACTGCCGCCGACAGCCAGGATGTTGCCGCGAATCCCCCCACCCACAACCGAACCCAGCGCCGGATTGCGCTCGTGTGTCCCGATGCTCGGTAGCACGTGCCAGATCCCAAACAACAGCGCCGAGATCGCGATCGCCCACCCAACCCCGAACCGGCGCGCCAGCATCGAGAACAAAACCGCGCGAAAGGCGATCTCTTCGAGCATGACGGTGCCGAAAGGAACTTCGACGAGAGCCTGGAAGGCCAGGCGTCCACCCGATAATCCACCGATGCTCTCGTCTTTGAATGCCTGCCGTGTCTTGCGAAAGAAACTGCCGATCACGTAAACCGCCGCCACCAACCCGATGGACGCGCCCGCCCAGATGAACCCGGAAAGGAAGAAGAACCAGCCCAAGCCCATGTCGGTGAAGGAGTTTCCATCGAGCAGCCCGATGGCAACCAGCACCACGGAGCCAGCGAAGGACCACAGCAGGTAGTGCGTCTGCGGCGCCACCTTGTTATTGACGATATTGATGACGATGATGGCGGCGATGACAACAAGGAGCGGCCACCACGGCAGGCCAGGCTGATACTCCGGAACGTGCCACCCGATCACGCAACCACGTCCCCCACGATCCGCTCCAGCACATCCTCGAGCATCGCAACTCCGTGCTCACGACCATCGGCGTTGACTTGCACCATGTGAACACCGCGACTCTGCATCGTGGCCAGCACGTGACTGAGCGTGTCGGTGTCCCGAACTTCCGGAAAGTCGCGAATGTAGGACGGGTGCAATTGCTCATCAAGTTTGCGTGCCGGCAAAGCTGCCAGATCCTTCACGTGCACGTAACCCAGCAACGAACCGTTCTCCACCACTGGGAAGCGCGAGTAGCCAGTCTGCACGCATAGATCCTGTAATTCACGCGGAGTAACAGTCGGCGCGACCGTCACGACGTCCGCCAACGGAAGGGTGATGTCGCGAACCCGCACGTCCACGAAATCAAGGGCACCAGTCAGCAGGTCGAGTTCGCGCTGCTCTAGGAATCCATGACGAGCGGATTCCTCAATCAAACCCGCTACTTCATCGCGCGTGAACGTGGTGGCAACTTCGTCTCGCACCTTAACCCGCAGCAGCCGCAGGACCAGGTTCGCAAGGGCGTTCAACGTCCAGATGATCGGCCGCAGAATCGTCACCACCGCGAAGAGAATCGGACCGAGGAACATCGCCGAGCCTTCGGGGCGGGCGATTGCGATGTTCTTGGGCACCATCTCACCGAGCACCATGTGCAAACTCACCACGATCACCAAAGACACCGCGATAGCAATCGCATCACTTGCACCGCTTGGCAGACCAAGAGCAACAAGCGGACCCTCCACCGCGTTCGCCACAGCCGGCTTAGCCACCGCGCCCAGTCCAATCGAACACACCGTGATGCCGAATTGCGCCCCCGCCATCATCAACGAGACCCTGCTCATCGCCCGCAAAGCGGTCTTGGCGGAACGAGATCCGGCCGCGGCGCGCGGTTCCAGCTGGGTCTTGCGTGCAGAGATGAGGGCGAACTCCGAGCCCACGAAGAATGCGTTTCCGATCAACAGCAAGATCGACAAGATGACTGCAGTGGTGTAGTCCAT
>DASYOJ010000413.1:0-1947 GCA_036007925.1 Candidatus Nanopelagicales bacterium | reverse complement strand
CTCGGTGAACGGTGGCACGAGTACGCAGGACACCAGCGTCCACTCCCCTGCGGTGAGCGTGCCTTGCCAGCTGCCGCCGGGGATCCGGTGGTGGGGCGTTTGCCCTGCATCGATATCGGTGCCGAGCGTGATGAGTTCGTGCGAACCAGCAGGGTCCAAAACCAGCATTCGTGCTGGCGCACCCGCGATGTGTGTCCAGGCTTCGTCTTCATTCAGCCGGTGCATGGCGCTGAAGTCCTGGGGCGTGAGTAGGGCGTAGATCGCATTGGCGTGCTCGGTGCGCCAGATAAGCGAGATCCAGCAGCCCTCACCTTCGAGATAGTCCATGCCCAATGCGTCGATGACTTGCTGGGCCGACATGTCGCGCAGATTGGTTGGAGGGTCGATCGGCGTCACGATTGGCCTTCCACGTGGGAACGGGCAGCCGCGATCACGTCGCGCTGATCGACTTTCGTGGCCTGTCGCTCACTGATCACGCGCTCGCCTGCGACGAAGACATCACGCACATCACTTCGCCCTGCGGCGTAGACCAGCGCCGTGAACGGATCGTGCAGCGGCGTCAGATGGGCGACATCGGTGTCCACCAGGATCACGTCGGCTTCCTTGCCCACCTCGAGGCTCCCGATACGTTCGTCCATCCCGATCGAGCGGGCACCCTCGATGGTGGCCGCGCGCACAATGTCCTGAGCGCTAATTGCCGCCGGATCGTGGTGCACAAGGCGGGCGAGATTTGCCGACAAGCGCAGCACCGCGAACATGTCTAGATCGTTGCTCGACGAACAACCGTCGGTGCCCAGCCCCACGATGATTCCCTGCTCGCGATAGCCCACGAGGTCCATCGCACCGCTAGCAAGTTTGAGATTGGAGCCGGGGTTGTGGGCGATGGAAGCGCCGCCTTCGGAAATGGCGGTGCGATCCTCGGCGCTTAATCGCACGCAGTGCGCGAGGGTGGTGCGTGCATCGAGTAGGCCAGCATCACGCAGCAATGCGGTGGGGCGAGCACCGTGCGCGGCGATGGTGTCGTCGTTCTCCTTGTCGTTCTCCGAATTGTGAGTGTGAATGCGCGCGTCGATCTCCCGCGCAAGCTCGTTGATCTCCAGTAAGTGCTCGGGGTTGACGATCAGCGGGCTGTGCGGCATCAGGTAACGCGGCACATACGGCCCACCGATGTCCTCGAGGGTGGTGGGCCAAGACCGGGTGAGCTCGATGCGCTCGAGCCATTCGAGGCCGTCGGGGCCCGGGAAATCGAAGAAAACCGGACCGATCGCGTGCCGGATGCCAACTTCGACAGCACCGCGGTGCGCGGCTTCGGGGTGGAAGTACATGTCCAACGCGGTGGTGGTGCCACCGAGCAGCGCTTCGAGCGCACCGAGTCGGGCTCCTAGATACGTGCCCTGGGGGCCCATGATGCGCGCCTCTTCAGCCCACACGCGTTCCAAGAATCCCTGCAGATCGACGTTCTCAGCGACGCCGCGCAGCAGTGTCATCGGCAAATGCGTGTGCAGGTTGACGAAGCCAGGAAGCGCGATGCACCCGCTCGCATCGATGACGTTTTCGGCTTCGAACCCGGTGACATCGCCAACCGCGACAATGCGACCGCTGTTGATCGCTACTCCGCAGTCTTCGAATGTCGCGTTGTGTTCGTCGCACGTGAGGACGAAGCGTGCGTTCGTGATCAGGGTGTCAACGCGGGTCATCAGGCCAGCAACCGCGCTGCTTCGGAGAGCACCCGGGTGACAGTGGCAGCACCCGCAGCAACCACCGCTTGAACATCCTCGATGGTGATCGGTTCGCTGCCTTCGCCAGCGGCCGGGTTCGCCACAATGCACAAACTCGCGTACGGCAGATCGCGTTCGACGGCGAGCACTGCCTCAGGAACACCAGTCATCCCCACGACCGTCACGCCGGCGGCTGCGGCGAGCCGGATCTCGGCTCTCGTTTCGAACA
>DASYOJ010000412.1:0-5507 GCA_036007925.1 Candidatus Nanopelagicales bacterium | reverse complement strand
AAGTCATCGAGCGGTTGTGGGCTGCGGTCGAAGCCGATCCGACGACTGAGGTGACGATCGATCTGGATGCTCGGACCGTCAGTGCCCCGGGCATAACGGCCGATTTCGAGGTCGACGATTACGTCCGCTGGCGGCTGCTGGAAGGTCTGGACGACATCGGGATCACATTGCAGCACGCCGATGCCATTGCCGAGTTCGAAGCACGGCGACCTGCCTTCAAACCCGTCACCCAGTAGTCGGGGCCGCGTGCGTCTGGTGCGCACCCGGTGTGATCGAAATCCCTTGCAATGCAACACGAATTTCCGGCGCGCCGAATCGCAAAGTCCTTGCTTTGAGATTAGGTTTCTCTTGTCGGCCGACCGGCCGATTACTTGAGCCCTCCGGAGGGGTAACACTCGTGAACAAAGCAGATTTGATCGACAGCGTGGCCGATCGCCTCGGCCACAGCAAGAAGGACGTCACGGACATCGTGGACGCCTTCCTCCATGAGACGAAGAAGGCCGTTGCCAAGGGCAACAAGGTGGCCGTGAGCGGATTCGGAGTCTTCGAATCGACCGCCCGCAAGGCGCGTATCGGCCGTAACCCGCGCACCGGTGAGGCTGTGAAGATCAAGGCCACCAAGCTTCCGAAGTTC
Source organism: Candidatus Nanopelagicales bacterium (assembly GCA_036007925.1). Classification (GTDB taxonomy): domain Bacteria; phylum Actinomycetota; class Actinomycetes; order S36-B12; family S36-B12; genus S36-B12. Next base: position 4,873 of record DASYOJ010000412.1, on the reverse strand, counting down.
CGTCCGGGGGCAGAGTTCAAAGGTGTGGTCTCCGGCGCCAAGAAGCTAGTGGACCCCGCCGCAAGCAAGCCTGCTGCCAAGAAGACGGCCAAGAAGGCGCCGGCGAAGAAGGCTGCTGCCAAGAAGACGGCCAAGAAAGCACCGGCGAAGAAAGCTGCGAAGAAGACGACGCGTCGCTAACGCTCACCATTCGTCGATTGAACATCGGGGATCGCCCTTCGGGGTGATCCCCGATGTTCGTCGTGGGCGAGCAGTCGGCTGGTGGCCGGTCCCACGCCGAGGCGCCCGGCATCCCAGAGGTCAATGTCGGTGTCAACATCCCGACGGGCGCGATTCCACACAGCGCCGGCGTCAAGGCCGCCAAGTTCGTCAGCACCAGCAGCGCGGTGGTGGGCCCGTGAGTGGGCGCCGAAGTGTGGAACGGCATCGGATGTGCGGGAGCACCAGATCGTGGTCCCGGTTCCCGCGGTGTCGGAGACGAACGAGACCTCGTGGGTCTGGGCTGCGGTGAGCACGGCGGTGAGCACCTCGCCAGTCAGACACGGGGTATCTCCCAAAATGGCAACCACGGCGGTGGTAGCCGGTAGGTCAGCGCGCACCTGGGCGATCGCTTCATTGATGCCAGCTGGCGGCTTTTGGTGATGGGGACGCGCCCCGACGTCGCCGGCAAGTTCGAGCACGGCTGGATCAGCCGAGACCACGATGGTGGACTCGATCTGAGGGCACGACGCACAAGCGGCGAGGACGTCTCGCGCGAAAGCCTCGGTCACGGCAGCTTGATCTGCAAAGCCCGCCAGTCGGGACTTGCCTTCTTGTAGGGATCGGATGGGCACGATCGCACTCCAGCGGGTCACCGGCCTATTGAACGCCATCGTCCGCGCAACGGGCACATGACCTACTAGCCTGCCCGAATGGCTGGTCGAACGGGCATGCGCTACCCGCGGGTGCGGCGTCGCTGGCGCTTGGGGACGGGCTACCGCATCGCAGTGTTCTTGTTGTGGCCGGTGATGGAGGCGTTCACCAAGCGTGACTGGCAGGGTATGGAGCGCTTGAACACCGATGATGGCGGCATCATCGTGGTGGCCAACCACATCTCCTGGTTCGATCCGTTGGTGATTTCGCATGCCATGTGGGAGAACGATCGCCCACCGCGATTCTTGGCTAAGGAGTCGGTGTTCCGGGTGCCGGTTATCGGCTCGATCATCGAAAGTGCCGGGCAGATTCGGGTCTATCGGGAAACCAAGGAAGCCGTTGGCGCTGTCCGGGATGCGATCAGTGCGGTGCAACGCGGGGAGTGCGTGGTGGTCTACCCCGAAGGCACGATCACGAAGGATCCGTCGGGTTGGCCGATGGTGGGCAAAACCGGTGCTGCCCGGATTGCGCTAGCGACGAAGCGACCGGTACTGCCGATGGCGCAGTGGGGTGCCACGGATGTCATGCGCGCCTACCGCAAGGAACTTCGACTCCTGCCGCGAAAGACCATGCATGTACGGGTGGGGGAGCCGGTCGATTTGTCGGACTTTGAGGATTTGCCGATGGACCATGACACTTTGGAGGCGGCCACCGATCGCATCATGGATGCGCTCACAGCGGAGTTGGCGACCATCCGTCACGAAGATCCTCCAGATACCCGGTTCGTGCCCGAGCACGCACAGGCCCAAATCGAAGATGACAAGAACGGTGGTGCGTAATGCGGGTTGCGATGATGGGATCGGGCTCCTGGGGCACAGCCTTCGCGATGGTTTTGGCCCATGCCGGTTGCGAGGTGACGATCTGGTCGCGTGATGAGCGAACAGTCGAACAGATCACGACGATTCACCAAAATCGTACGTACCACCCTGGGGTGGAATTGCCCGAAAGTATCCGCGCCACACTGTCCGCCCCGCAGGCATTGGCCGATGCGGACATGGTGGTCTTGGCGATACCAGCTCAAGCGGTGCGGGCCAACTTGGTTCAGTGGAAGGCCGATATCCCGGCCACCGCGATCGTCGTTTCATTGATCAAGGGCATTGAAATCGGTACAACGCTGCGGATGAGTGAGGTGATCTCGCAGACGCTGGGGACTGCGCCCGAGCAGATTGTCGTGGTGTCGGGACCCAACCTCGCGCGCGAGATCGTGCAACGCCAGCCAACGGCTAGCACCGTCGCGTGCGTGGACCCGGCAACGGCCCAGGCGGTCCAGGTTGCCTGCACGACCAACTATTTCCGTCCCTATTGGAGCACCGACGTGATCGGGACGGAGATCGGTGGCTCGGTCAAGAATGTGATCGCTGTGGCGAACGGCATGGCTGTGGGGATGGGCTTGGGGGAGAACTCCCAAGCCTCGCTCATCACCCGCGGTCTTGCCGAGATGGCTCGCTTGGGTGTGGCATTGGGGGCCGACCCGTTGACATTCCAGGGTCTGGCTGGAGTGGGTGATCTTGTTGCCACGTGTCAATCATCGTTGTCGCGTAATCGCACGTTCGGGGAGAACATCGGTTCGGGGCTGACCGTCGAGGAAACGATCGAGATCACCCGACAAACCTGCGAGGCCTATAAGAGCTGTACGCCGATCTGGGAACTTGCACAAGAGCATGGGGTCGAGATGCCCATCACCGAGCAGGTGGTCAACGTTCTCCATCACGGACATTCGCCCACTGTGATGGCCGCGGCATTCATGGCTCGGCACACGCGAGCCGAAACAGACCCCCGTCGTTGACGGCAAGCAACCACCAGCGGTGCTTACGAGGCGTTGAGCGCCCCAGCGAGATCGCGCCAAAGATCCTCAGGATTTTCGATGCCCACCGACAAGCGCACCAGGTCGGGGGGAACATGATCGGCTTCCAGCGGCCAGCGCCGGCGGCGTTCCAACGTTGATTCGACTCCACCAAGGCTGGTCGCGTGGACCCATAGATGCGTGTTGCCACACAATCGATCGGCGAGCTCGACGTCACCTCCGAATTCGATGGTGAGCATCGAACCAAAGGAACGTACGCGGGAAATCGCCGATTGTGCACTCAATCGTCCGGCAAGGAATTCGGCGCTCTCGCGAGCCCGCGAGTGACGAAGGGGCAGCGTGCGTAGGCCACGGGTTGCCAAGTAGGCATCGAAAGGACTCGGTGCGGCTCCCAGCAGGGTGCGGCGGGTGCGCAGGGCTGCTGCTCGTTCCTGGTCATTGGTGACCAGTACCCCCATAAGCAGATCCGAATGTCCCGACAGCGCCTTGGTGGCGCTGTGCATCACGACATCAGCACCGAGCGTCAAGGGTTGTTGGCCAATGGGGGTGGCAAAGGTGTTATCGACCACCGTGCGGATGCCACGTGATCGGGCGGATCCCAACAAAGTCGGAAGGTCGGCGATTTCCAGCAGCGGATTGGTCGGGGATTCCAGCCACAGTAGATCGGCGCCACGCTCGATCGCTACCTGCACCGCGGCAGTGTCGGTGACGTCGACTAACTCCACGACTAACGATCCGCGATCGTGGAGTTCGCGGAGTCGTACCGCAACCCCGGTGTAGGTGGTGGTTGGTGCAATGACGCGACCGCCGAGGGGGACAAGGTCAAGTACCGCATCGGCCGCCGCCATTCCCGAGGCGAAGGCAACTGCCTGCCCGGTATCACCGGCCGCCTCAAGGGCGGCCACCACGGCTTCGAAGGCGAAGATCGTCGGCCCGCCATCGCGCGCGTACTCGATGTCGCCACCGGCGATGAAAGCCGAGGCCGGAACGATCGGGGTATTCAAGGGAGCGTCGGGAATGCGATCGGGGCGGCCAGCCGTGACCGCGATGGTGGCCGGATCCACCCAGGGATGGGGCGCGCTCATGGCGTGACCGTAGCGGTCTACGCAGGTGCCGGGCCCGGTGGCCGCTAGCGTGCGCTCCATGTCGGTGTCGACGGTGGCGTTGGTCTTCGGTGGTCGCAGCAGCGAACATTCGATCTCGTGTATCAGCGCTGCTGCGGTCTGGGAGGCCCTTGAGGCGGCCGGGCACCGGGTGTTGCCGATAGCGATCACGCCACATGCCGGCATGGTGCGCTACGACTTTCGCCCCCAGGATCTGCGGCGTGATGACCTGCCGGTCGTGGATGGTGGTGCGGCGCAGGTGGTGTTCGCCACCGATCCGTCGATCCACGGAGTGTTGATCGATGGTGAACCGGTCTGGGTCGATGTGGTCTTCCCGATCTTGCACGGGCCATGGGGTGAGGACGGGACGGTGCAAGGCCTGCTGGAACTCACCGGTGTGCCGTACGTGGGTTCGGGTGTGTTGGCCTCTGCATTGTGCATGGACAAGATCACGCTGAAGACAGTCCTGCGCGCTGCGGATATCCCGGTGGCACCGTGGGTGCATATTGATGAGAGTCGCTGGCGCTCGCAGCGCGACCAGGTCCTTGCCGATTGTCGGACGATGGGGCCTGCGCTCTTCGTCAAACCATCGCGCGCTGGTTCCTCGATGGGTATCACGCGAGTCGATTTGTCAACGTCTGATGATGCGGTTCTCATCGCGGCGATCGATAAGGCCACAGAGCACGATCCGCGCGTGATCGTGGAGCAGGCGATGACGGGAGCCAAGGAGATCGAGTGCGGGGTACGGCACAGTGTCACCAGGGCCGTGGAGGCCTCGGTCTGCGCTGAGATCAAGGTGCGGGCGGACTTCGCTTTCTACGATTTCGACGCCAAGTACGTGGCCGATGGTGCCGAGCTCGTCGTGCCCGCGGACCTTGATGAGTCGATTTCTGAACGCGTGCGCAACCTTGCCGTGCGGTGCTTTCAGGCCGCCGGCTGCGAGGGCCTGGCACGCGTGGATTTCTTCATCACCGATGAGGAGATCGTCGTCAACGAGGTGAACACGATGCCCGGGTTCACCCCTATTTCGATGTATCCGCGGATGTGGGAAGCC
>DASYOJ010000411.1:0-2184 GCA_036007925.1 Candidatus Nanopelagicales bacterium | reverse complement strand
TGCGCCATGATCCCGATGTTGCGGACCTTGGCGAGGTCGATCCCTAATGCGGTGGACACCATCTGCTCCGTTTTTCTCGTCAGAACGAACTTTTAGGTTGTGTGGGCGGTTACCAGCGGTAGTGCGCGAATGCCTTGTTGGACTCGGCCATCTTGTGTGTGTCCTCACGCTTCTTGACGGCCGCTCCAAGACCGTTGGAAGCGTCGAGGATCTCGTTCATGAGTCGTTCGGTCATGGTCTTCTCCCGGCGCTGCCGAGAAAAGCCGATGAGCCAACGCATGGCCAAAGTGGTGCTGCGCACCGGCTTGACCTCGACGGGCACCTGGTAAGTGGCACCGCCAACTCGGCGCGAGCGCACTTCAAGCGTGGGGCGCACGTTGTCGAGCGCGCGCTTGAGGGTCTGGACGGGGTCAGTTCCGGTCTTCTCGCGGCAGCCCTCAAGGGCGCCGTAGACCACGGCTTCAGCCTTGGAACGCTTGCCGTCGATCAGCACCTTGTTGATCAACTGGGTGACGACGGGGGATCCGTAAACCGGATCGATGACGATGGGGCGCTTGGTGGCCGGTCCCTTGCGAGGCATCAGCCCTTCTCCTTCTTCGCTCCGTAGCGCGAACGCGCTTGCTTGCGGTTTTTCACAGCTTGGGTGTCCAGGGCGCCGCGGATGACCTTGTAGCGCACACCGGGCAGGTCGCGGACTCGACCGCCACGCACCAGCACGATCGAGTGCTCTTGCAGGTTGTGACCGACACCGGGGATGTAGGCGGTGACCTCGATGCCCGACGTCAAACGGACGCGGGCCACCTTGCGCAGCGCGGAGTTCGGCTTCTTCGGAGTGGTCGTGTAGACGCGCGTGCACACGCCACGACGCTGCGGACTGCCCTTCAGGGCAGGTGCCTTGGTCTTGACGACCTTGTCCTGGCGGCCCTTGCGGACCAGCTGCTGGATGGTGGGCACGAGGCGCCTCTCCTACCTTCTCGTTTCCGTTTCGCTGCCTCCTGGGGATCCGACCCACGCGGTCGGGCGTGTCGCGTGCTTTCGCGCGCGCGACGGCGCCGTCTCATCGTCGGTGGATCCTGGCCTTTTGGGGTGAACCCTCAGGTCCCGCGCACCTCTTCGAGGGGAAGTCGTGCGCAGCAGGATGTGCCCAGTTCTGGGCACGGAGAGAAACAGTACCCGGTGGTACTCGCCCGTGTAAAACCGGGGGTCCTCTATCCCGCGTTCCGGCGTCACGTGTCGGGCCAAAATCGCAAATTTCGGCCCGACGTCCGACGCCGGAACGGGGAAGGGTGGATTTAGGCGAATGCTCCGCCGACCGCGGCGAGGATCACGATGATCAACCCGATCGCGATCAGGCCCGCATACAGCCCGATATTGATCCAGGCGACGATCTTCGAGGCGGTGACCAAGCCGCCGCCGGTCACCCACCCATTGCTCACCGCGATCTCCCGGTCGGCCTTACTCGCGAAGACCAGCGCGACGATCGCGGGGATGACCGGACACACCACCCAGGACACGATGGACAGCACCAGGGCAACGATCGCCGAGTTCGAGGTCTGCGGCATCGGCTGATACGGCGGGGCCGGGGGCGGCGGGGGCACGCTGGAGTCCTGTGCACCCGCGGACGGCCACTGGGGAGTTGCCGACGGCTGATCGTCGGATGCGCCTTCTGCGGGTTCATTCGGCTGCGTCATACCCCCAGCATGCCATGAAGGTGTGCATCAACCGGCAGGATTGACCGGTGACCACCTGGCCAGGCGCGGTGTTGTTCGACATGGACGGCACGTTGCTGGAATCCCATGCCAACGTGGAACGGGCGTGGACCTCGTGGGCGATCTCCCGCGGATTGGACCCAGTTTCGGTGCTCGCCGAAGCGCACGGGCTACCCGCCGACGTCACTGTTGCGCGCTGGCTTCCGGGTGCCGACGACGATGCCATCGCGGCTGCAGCAGCGGAGCAACTAGCCATCCAGTACGACGACGTCACGGGCATCACACCCATCGAGGGTGTGCCCGAGCTGCTCGCGTTCCTCACCGATGCGGCAGTTCCGTGGGCGGTGCACACCAGCGCCGATGCCCGGCTTGCACAGGTCCGACTCGACGCTGCCGGCATCAAGCCACCCGTTCTCGTGACGCGTGACCAAATCGATCGCGGCAAACCAGCACCCGACGGTTACCTGCGCGCGGC
>DASYOJ010000410.1:0-4244 GCA_036007925.1 Candidatus Nanopelagicales bacterium | reverse complement strand
CCTGGCAGCGCCGGGTCGATCTCACCAAGCAGATGTCAGCTGCCGCGGCATGGACCGCCCGCAGTGCAATCGGTGATGTCGATCGATTCCGCGAGGAGATCGCGCGCGCCCTGCACAGCCATGTGCAAGCACGCCTGATCGTCGCGGCAGGTCGCCTGGAAGATCCACACGGACCGGACATCGACGGTGCACGTCGAGCGCTAGCGATGATCGAGGAAGTGGATGTGCCGCACCTGCGACGCATCGCCGGCGGCGGCATAGGCGAGCCTCGAACGCTGAACGCATTGTCGGGCGCCTTCGTGGATGTGGATGTCCTGATGCACGTCGATGAACGTTTCGACACCGATAGCGGTGGGTCGGTCGTGGAGGTCGTGCATGAAGCCATCGTGAACGCAGTGCGACACGGAGGGGCCTCTTCGGTCCGGGTGGATGTGACGTCGCAAGGATCCGACTGGGTGGTGACGGTGGCTGATGATGGGCTGGGACCGAACGATCATGTGGAAGGCGGACTCGGGTTGTCTTTGGTCGATGCCGCATCGGCTGGTCGATGGGAACTGACTCGAGATGCCGGCGGCGGAGCCCGATTGACCGCGCGGGTGGGTAAATGATTCGCGTTGTCGTGGTCGAGGATGAGCCACTGCTAGCCGAACTCCTGACCGAATCCTTGCGCTCGCAATCTGACATCCACGCCTTGGACTACCAGGACTGCGGAACCCGCGCGTTGCAGGAAATCGATCCTCGTGAGTTGGACGCGGCCGTGTTGGACATCGATCTTGGATCTGGGCCCGATGGAGTGGAAGTGGCTGCGGCCTGGCGTGAAGCGAATCCGGGTCTGGGGTTGGTATTTATGACCCACCTGATCGAGCCCGCGGCACTGCTACTCGGCGGTGGCTTGGCGTATCTCCCCAAGCGGCGAGCAACATCGGTGGATGCGCTGGTGGAGTGCGTGCGCGTGAGCGCCGCCGGGGGAGTGATGGTCGATGCGGAGATCTCAAACTCCCTACCGAGCGCACCGGTTGGGTTGGCTGCGCTTTCCGCGCACCAGCAACGGATCTTGCGCGAGATCGCAACAGGAGCCTCGAACAAGAAGATCGCCGCGGATCTGGTTGTGTCGGTCAAGTCCGTGGAGAACGCGACCGCGAGTGCACTTCGAACCCTCGGAATCGATGGCACCGATGACGAGGTGAACGTGCGGGTATTGGCGGCCTTGACCTACCTGCGTTTGTCCACGCAGATGCGCTGAACGCTTTCACCGGATACCCGCCGGTTCACCTGCTGCAGATTGGCTTAGTACCGGTCGACGTCGGGAGGCTCGGGCGTGGGGATGAACTGACCCGCGGTGGCATCCCAAGCGGCAAGCCAGGAACCATCGGCGTACGAGTCCTCGAGGGTGTCATCGATGAAGTCCCGCAGTTCCGAGTTTTCCCGTTGGAGGCCGATGCCGTATGGCTCCTCGGAGAAGGGATTCCCGACCACTTCGAAGGCTTCCGGTTCGCTGGCTACGAAGCCGTAGAGGACTACGTCGTCGGATGTCACGGCATCGACCTGACCTGCCTTCAGCGCTTGCGAGCAGCTGCTGTAGTCATCCAGGAGTATGAGTTGGGCTTCGGGGTAGTTCTGTTCGATGTTTTCGTTCGACGTGGAATCGCCGATTGAACACACTGCCTTGCCCGCCAAGTCATCTGGTCCGGCAATTCCTTCAGGATTGCCACGAGGGACCATGAGATCCTGCCCGGCCATCAGATACGGACCCGCGAAAGAGATCACCTCTTTGCGTTCATCGTTGATGGTGAAAGTTGCTATAACCAGATCGACTGATCCATCTTCGATCATGTCTTCGCGAGTCTTTGAGCCGATTTCGACCCAGGTGATGTCCTCTGGCGCGATGCCCATATCCGCAGCGACGATCTTGCCGATCTCAACATCGAAACCCTCGAGTTCATCGGTTGCCGGATTGAGGAATCCAAATCCGGGTTGATCGAATGTGGTGCCGATGGTGATGGTGCCTGCGTCTGTTAGATCAGCCACCGTGGGACCGGTCGACGTGTCGGCATCACCGGAGCAGGCCGACAGAGCGAGTGCCAGCCCGGTAATGCCAAGTGCGGTGGAACGACCTATGCCACGGGTTGCGAAGAGCATCCCGGCTTTCATTGCAACCTCATGGTCCGAACGTTGACATGAATTCCGGTTGGGCGGAGTCGTTGACCGATCGTGCGAGCGTTCTCACGTTCGGGAAACACACAGGGGTAGTTAGCGGTCAGGCCTACGATGCAGTGTGGAGATTTCGGAGCCTGTCGGCCGGGTATTGGTTGTCGAAGACGAAGCCTTCACGCGCAACTTGGTGGCCGGGGCGCTCGGGGGGCTTGGTTGGTCCGTGGAGTCCTGCGCATCGATTTCCGAGGCGATGGCACTGATTGAAGCGCAAGAACCCAACGCGGTGGTGTGCGATCTCGACCTTGGGGAAGGGCCAACTGGGGTTGACCTGTGCCAGCGGCTAGCACGCGACTATCCGTGGATCGGTCTGGTTGTCCTCACCGCCCACACATCACCAGATCTTGCTGTTTCGTCCTTCGATGGTTTGCCGGGGGAAGTTGTCTATGTCGTCAAGAGTGCCGTCCAGTCTCCTGAAGAGCTATCTGAGGCTGTGGCCGCGGCCATCGGTGGTCGAGCTCGGGAGGCAGTTGCCTTCGACTCGGAAGCAACTGTCGAAATCAGCCGCGAGCAGGGCGAAGTGTTGCGGCTGCTCGCGGCCGCCTACTCCAATGCGGCGATCGCACAAGAGCGTGGGACAACCCTGCGTGCGGCTGAGGCGATGGTCCAGCGATTGTTCAGCGCACTTGGGATCGAGAACTCACCGGCCGTCAATGCTCGGGTGCTAGCGGCAGCCATGTGGAACTCCGGGCGAATCGTCATCCGGTGATTGGTGCAGCCCAACTCCGTCAGTCCCTGGGCGTTTCCCGATCCGGGCTCGTGGAGAAGGTCTCCTACTTCGCCCTGAGTCCGCGCACCTTCGCGTTCTACGGCGGACTCGTGGCGGTCGCCAGTGGTCTTCGTGCCTATCGCTGGACACCAGACCTCGGTGCTGTGGCGCTGGTGGTGCTGGTGGCCTTGGGGGTCGTTGCTCTTGGATCTGTGGTGGCGCGAGCAGTGCGGGGGTTGGTGCCCAAGGCTCAGCTGTGGATTGGGGCCCTGCTGCTGTGGGTGTCGATGGCATTACTTCGCCATCTCGCAGAAGTGTCTGTCTCCCAGATCGAACTGGGCAGCGAAGCCCGGGTAACAGGAATTTCGGTTGTGTTGAGTATTGGGACCGCTCTCGTTTGGATGATCCTCATCGCTGGGTTGCAGGCCCTTAATGACCTTCAGCGGACAAGTACGCGGCAGTTGCAGACGAGTGTCGAACAACTACGCAAGGAAACCGAACGGCGATGGCTCGAACTCGACGCGGAGCGGTCTCGGCTAACTTCCCTAGTGCAACGCACGATCACCCCAGCGCTCAAAGAGCTCATCTCAGTTGTGTCAGAACGCGATCTGACGCGTCAGTCCGCGGGATTTGCCGATTTGGTGTCCAGTGTGGTGGAGGATTCCCGGAATCTTGTGCGTGAGGCGAGTCATGAGATGAAGCAATTGGCGCAGCGTTCAGCTGCCCTCGGACAACCGCTCCTGTTCGATCTTGACTCCTCCCAGACCAACTCTGCGACGAGACCGGTTCTTGCAACGGCCAACGTCCGTGTTGAGCCAGTGGCCGCGCTCGTGGCTCTGCCGGCCTTGGGTTTGGCGGCTCCGGCACCGGTGCCGGCAACAGTCGTCCGTTTGATCCTGGCTGTTGCGGTTGGTTTCGCCGTCCTTAGCCTCATCTCTTGGATCTTGAGTCGATTTCGACTTCCCGACTCGTGGCTGACATTGCTTATCGTGATTGTGGGCAATGCCATCGGCGTAGCCAGCGGGGTGTTTGTCTCAGGTGCCCTGATCGGATCATTGGTGGCCAGCACGCCCGAAACCGTGTGGTTACTGCCGGGGAGTAGCTCTTGGTTTGAGGGCATCTTGTGGATCGTCGGGATCGTTGTGACAACAGCGGTTTCCTTAATGGTGGCTGACCATCGCGTGTGGAAGGATTCGGTTTCTCAGCTCGCCCAGATGCGAGACTCGCTGAACGAACTCGACGCTGACATGCGCAGGCAGTGTGATCGAGTGACAGCACAAACGGCATCTATGTTGCACGGACCGATTCAAGGCAGGCTCGCCAC
>DASYOJ010000409.1:0-2824 GCA_036007925.1 Candidatus Nanopelagicales bacterium | reverse complement strand
TGCAGTACCGGTGTTGCGTTGCTGCCCATCAGAAATAACCCTCGGCCTTCTTCGATTCCATGGATCCGCCACCTTCACCATCGATAAGCCGACCGGCTCTCTCGGAGATATTCGACTCTTCCATCTCCGCGATGAGAGTGGTCAGGTCCGCCGCAGTCGACTCCACCGCACCTGTGAGTGGGTAGCACCCGAGCGTGCGAAAACGCACCGACTTCATCATCGGCTGCTCACCTTCTTCGAGGGGATAGCGCTCATCGTCGACCATGATCAACGTGCCACCACGTTCCACGACTGGCCGCTCCTTGGCAAAGTACAAGGCCGGGATCTCGATCTGCTCACGTTCGATGTAGCGCCAAATATCCAACTCAGTCCAATTCGAAAGAGGAAAGACTCGCATCGTCTGCCCCTCCGCGAGCGAGGTGTTGGCGGTGTGCCAAAACTCCGGACGTTGCTTGCGCGGATCCCACCGGTGCCCTGGCTCGCGCAACGAGAAGATGCGCTCCTTGGCGCGGGATCGCTCTTCGTCACGACGAGCCCCGCCGATGGCTGCATCGAACCCATACCGGTCTAACCCTTCGCGCAGTGCGACAGTCTTCATGATCCGCGTGTACTCGTGGGTTCCATGCGTGAAGGGTGTGATGCCCTGCTCGACTGCCTCGGTGTTCGTGGCGATGCGCAGGTCCAAGCCGAGCTCCGCGGCCCGGCGGTCACGGAACTCGATCATCTCCTTGAACTTCCATGTGGTGTCGATGTGCATGACTGGGAATGGCAGCGGAGCAGGGTGGAAAGCCTTCATCGCCAAATGAAGCAGCACTGAGGAGTCTTTACCGATGCTGTATAGCAAGACCGGGTTACGAAAGGCCGCCGCCGTTTCCCGGTAGATGTGTAGCGCCTCGGCTTCGAGTTGATCCAACACAGCGCTATAGGCGACCACGCACTCTCCTCGGATTCCCTAGTGATGAACTCGACAATGACCTCAGGATGCTATCCGGTCTGCGGTCCTACCCCAAGAGGACGCAACCGGTTGTCGTGCCCTAGGCCTCGGACAGGACTTCCTTAGATTCTTGGACACTCATGCTGCCGTCGCCAAACGTGGGATCCTCACCGCGGGCTTGAAGTGCAGCTGCACGCGCTTCCCGCTTGGCCAGGGCGACCGCTTCGCCTTCGGCCTGAACCTCGGGATCGATCGGGTGGTTCTCGACGTCGGTCACCGGACCCCGCGCCTGAATCCATTCATCAAGGTCAGGGCCAGATTCATATGAGGTGATCAAGCAGTAACGCGGGCTGTCCCCCGGGTGCCAGACCGCATGGTAGAAACTTTGGGTGTCGATAACTACCTGCTGACCGGCTGGCATGGGAATACGCACCTCGGTGGATGGATCGTCTTTGTCCGAGCGCAAGATCATGACCGAATCCGCGTCATCCGTCAGGTTGAAGAAGGCCCGGACTATCCATCCCGTTCCCTCCTCATTGAGTCGGTTGTTGTCGTCGCGGTGCAGGTTGTAAAGAGCCTCTCCGTACGTATTCGGCTGCAACTCGATCACTCGACAACGCCCCACGTTGGCCCCAGGCTCTTGGGCCCGGCGGGTCAAAATCGGGGCGATATCGACGTTCTCTTGCACCCACACACCGTCTTTGTCCGTCTTGGGCGGTGTGTGATTCCAAAAGCCGTTGCACTCCATATCCCCGTACGCGCTGGCAAGCGGGGCGAAACGGGTGTCGCCGGAGGACTTCCAGTCCACGTAGACCAGGTTTTCCCACTCACGAGGGTCGGCTGATTGGTCATAGCGATCCACGATCACGTACCCGGTCTCTTCCATGATGGGAAGCGTCCGATATCCAGCCTTTTCCATTCGATCCACCCTTTCGCGGTGACGAGAACCGACTCCCCCATCTTGGCATCCAGGGGCACTCGCCAACCCTTTCGTCGGGGGTGTGTTCGCAGGACCAAAGTCCTAGCTTTTCTCACCAGCCCACTGTGCTGCGTACAAGCACACCGCCACGCTCACCGCCGCATTGAGCGATTCGACCTCTGGGCGCATCGGTAGGTGCGCTGTGGCGTCGACCCCCTCACGCGCAACGGTCGAAACACCGTGGGCTTCGGCGCCGACAACCCAGACCAAGCGATCCGGCGAGAATCCCCGTACTCGGGCGTCCTCGATGCCCTGCAGGACACTCATCGAAGCGCTTCCTGCCAGCGCCACACTCCAACGCTGGGCGTCGCCTGCTGCCGACAAGACGTCCGATATCGGCCGATCCGCGGCGATAGGTAGCCGAAAGGACGAACCAGCACTGGCGCGCACGGATTTGGGGTTCCAGGGATCCACCGAGCCCTCGGTGGTGATCACCCCGGCCGCTCCGACCGCCTCGGCAGTACGGATGATCGTCCCCAAATTTCCTGGATCGGCGATGCGATCGCACACTACGACCGGCCCCGGCGCCGCAAGAACCGCCCCGAGATCAGATCGTGGAAGCGTGCACTCTGCCAGGATTCCCTGCGGGGATGTGGTGTCACTCGCAGCATCGACGACTTTGGGTAAGGCCAAGGTGACCTGTACTCCGCTCGCACGCGCCCAATCAAGTGGTTCTTGATCGTGGGTTGCGAGGACCATGGTGGCCCACCCGGCTGTAACCGCCGCCCGAACACAGTCTGGACCCTCGGCGAGGAAAGCTCCCGCGCTCTTGCGGCCTTTGCGCTCGTGCAGGCGCCGCAACCGCGCGACCGTGGGCGAGCGGGTACTGGTGAGCGCCTCAGGCTGCGGTGGCGGGGAGTGCGTCACGCGCGATGTCGACCAGTGCCGCAAACGCCTGCGGATCGTTGACG
>DASYOJ010000408.1:0-1712 GCA_036007925.1 Candidatus Nanopelagicales bacterium | reverse complement strand
CGAGCGCAACGGAGGCAACCATGTCAGGATGCAGGCCCAAATCTCCGAAGGAGCGTCGAGCACCGATCTCCTCCGCGAATTGCGCGACACTCGCCGGCACATCCGCGCCTGCCGCCCACCCGCCATCGGCCATGCACTGGCCCACTTCACGGTAATAGTTCGCACTGACTGGCATGTTGAACTCGATGACTTCGGGCAGGCAGGCCGCAAGTGCCTCACCGTGAGCTGCACCAGTGTGCGCAGAGATCGCATGCGCAATACCGTGCGCAAGTCCAAGACCCGACTGCGTCAACGCCTTCCCGGCCACGTGCGCGCCTATGAGCATGCCGGTCCGAGCCTGAATATCCGAGCCGTCGAGCACTGCCGCTGGCAAGTACCGGGAAACCTGGGTGATCGCTTCCCGGGACATCGCTCGACCGGCATCGCTCGCGCCAATCGAGGTCAACGATTCGATGCCGTGGGTTAAGGCATCGAAACCTGTGGCAGCACTCGGTCGGGTCGGTAAGCCGACGGTCACGAGCGGATCCAGTAGTGACGCGAATGGCACGGTGCTGGAATCGCCGATGTATATCTTGCTGCGAGATACCGGGTCGTCGATGACTCCCCAACTGTTGGTTTCGCTACCAGTTCCCGCAGTCGTGGGGACCGCGAGGATGGGAAGAGCTGCGTGAGGCGGGGGCGCCGAGTAATCGAATTCGCGAGCACTCATCGTTGGGTTCGCGGCCACCAGGGCAATCCCCTTTGCCGCATCCATACTTGACCCTCCGCCAAGAGCAATGACGGCATCGATCGACGCTTCTGCCGCCTGATGACCCGCCCTATCGATGACGTCCACCGTTGGATTAGGTCGAACACCATCGAAAACTGTGACATGCGCCCGACCGGCTACTGCATCAAGCAACATCGACAGAACAGGGGAAGCAGCCAGCCCTCCATCTGTCACCACCATCGCGCGCACGGCGCTCACCCGTTCCAAAACGTTCCCTGCGCGCGCGAGGACCCCCGGGCCCACCAGAACCTGGT
The DNA here is from genome assembly GCA_036007925.1 of Candidatus Nanopelagicales bacterium. Taxonomy (GTDB): domain Bacteria; phylum Actinomycetota; class Actinomycetes; order S36-B12; family S36-B12; genus S36-B12. The sequence goes on along the minus strand of DASYOJ010000408.1, from coordinate 689 downwards.
CCTCATCAAGCCAATGCATGGCTCTACGTCCGACTCAATGCCGTGGCATCGGCTACCGCGCCTTCGGCGATCAGTTCCTTGGCGCGAGAGGCATACATATCCACGTACTCCTGCCCCGACAGCGACATCAGTGCGTACATCACTTCATCGGTAACCGACCGCAAAATAAACCGGTCATCCTCCAGACCCTCGTACCGAGTGAAGTCCAGCGGCTCGCCGAAACGCACGCCCACCCGTCGCAACCGGGGGCGAATAGTTCCCGGCGGCTGAATCTCGAACGTGTTGATCATCGCCACAGGGATGATAGGTACCTGGGACTCCAGCGCCATTCGCGCGAGCCCGGTCTTGCCTCGATACATCGTTCCGTTCGGTGACCGGGTTCCCTCCGGATAAATCCCCAGCAACCGGCCAGCCCGCAATATCCGGTCACCGGTGGCAATCGCCGCCTCCGAAGCCCGGCCGCCAGAGCGATCAACCGGGACTTGCCCCACACCGGTGAAGAAGATTTTGGTGAACCAGCCCTTGAGCCCCCGGCCGGTGAAGTAGTCGCTCTTGGCCAGGAAGGTGATCGAACGTGGAGCCACCAGCGGCAGGAAGAAGGAATCGGAGAAGGACAGATGATTGCTCGCCAAGATCGCCGGACCCTTGGTGGGCAGGTGTTCCGCGCCTTCAACCCACGGCCGGAAGAG
>DASYOJ010000407.1:0-1995 GCA_036007925.1 Candidatus Nanopelagicales bacterium | reverse complement strand
GGAACGCATTTCGTCGGCCGCGCCATTGAGACGACCACGGTCGGTGAATTCGATGCGATCGTGCCCACCATTACCGGTCGGGCCTGGATCACTGGAACGTCCCAGCACATGCTGGCACCCGACGACCCTTTCCCCGCGGGTTTCTTGCTGTGAGCGAGCAACCGCGAAACGACCCACAGACCCCGCACCCGGAGCGCCTGTCCCCTCAAGCGCCCGGATACCGGGAAATCATGGCTGCCCACCAGGCGGCGATGGATCGGGGGGAATCGGGCTACTTGGATCCGTTCACCGGATTGTTCGTCATGACAGCTGGTTTTCACCTCAAGCGCGGGCATTGTTGCCACAATGGTTGTCGGCACTGCCCCTACACCGGAGCCTATGGGGAGGGCGAGGGAGCATGAACAGCGCGGAAGTCGAACGTCTAGCTCGCGGAAAGTACCTATCTCTCACGACCTACAAGAAGGACGGCACGGCCATTGCCACTCCGGTCTGGGTGGCCCGAGACGGGGACGAACTCGTTGTCATTACCGACGCCGGATCGGGAAAGGCCAAGCGCATCCGTAACAGCGGGCGCGTGGAACTAGCTCCGTGCGATGTTCGCGGCCGGGTGAGCGGGCCAGCGGTGAGCGGACATGCGAGCCTGACCGATTCCTCGGGGACCGCCCGCATCGAAGGCCAGATCAAACGCAAGTACGGCCTGCAATACAAGGCGATCGGCTTGATGGAAAAACTACGACGACGAGAAGCGAGCGGATCCGTCGGGATTCGCATCGACGTCGAGGGCCCAGCGAGCTAGCCGTGGGCACTCGACCATTCGTCGCTCCGCGCCCGGTGGAGTACGCGCGGGTGCCACATCCGATTACCCAGCAACGCGCACCAGCCGCGCTCCCACCGGGACCGCGCACTAGGTTTCCCGGCCGATTACTGTGGAGTTTCCAGCGGGACACTCCGGGCTTCTTACTGAATCTGCGTGACACCTACGGAACGGCGTCGTCGTTCTATCTGAATCGTCAACTGTTCCTCGGACTGTTCTCCCCGGCAATGGTGCACGAGGTGACCGTTGCGCAGCAGAGTTCGTTCATCAAGGGAGTCGGCTTCGAACGAATGCGCAAGGTTCTTGGCGAGGGCCTGCTCACCAATGAGGAACCCATTCATCTGCGGCACCGCCGAATGATGCAACCCCCGTTTCACAAGTCCCGACTCGATGAATACGCCCGTCAGATGTCGGAAGTCACCCGAACCACTATGGACTCCTGGCTGCCGGGCAGCACCATCTACATCGGTCCGCAGATGATGCGACTGACACTGCTCATCGTCGCGCGAACCCTGTTCGGCACCGACGCCGACCGCTACACCGACCAGATTGCCGAAGCGATGGATGTGGCCATCGATCGCATCGAACGCACAATGCTCCCCGGGCTGGATCGATTCGATTCACTCCCACTGCCCTACTGGCGCGCGTTCCATCGCGCCGCCGACGATCTCGCAGAGATCGCCGAAGAGTTGATTCGTGAACGCCGAATGCGCGGTGTCGACGGTGATGATCTCCTTGGCTTGCTACTGGCTTTGCGGGACGAGGACGGCTCGTCGTTCTCCGACGACGAAGTCCGCGACGAAGCCTTGACCCTCATCCTGAGTGGCCACGAGACAACAGCCAACGTGCTCACCTGGGGCTTTAGCTGGCTGGGCACCCGACCGGATGTCTTCGAAGCGCTCCGCGCCGAAGCACTCAGCCAGGACTGGGTGACCGGTAAGGCTGCAGCCACTGTTGCGGACGTGATGTCCTGCGAGGTGGCCGGGCAAGTCGTTGCTGAAACGCTACGCATGGCTCCTCCCGTGTGGGTGGCGCCGCGGCGCGCCCTGGCTGATCTTGATGTCGCGGGTGTGCAGGTGCCGGCCGGAGCCCACGTTCTCATCAGTCAGTACGTGACACAGCGCGACCCTGAGTACTTCGTGAACCCGCACAGGTGGGAGCCGTCACGGTGGACGGAGCAA
>DASYOJ010000406.1:0-5336 GCA_036007925.1 Candidatus Nanopelagicales bacterium | reverse complement strand
TCGGGCAGTATTCGACCGCCGAACGGGCAGTATTCGACCGCCGAACGGGCAGTATTCGACCGCCGAACGGGCAGTCTGCGCAGTAGACTGGGTCCAGGCTCTCCTGGTGGAAGGGATTGGTGGGACAGCGCGGCGCTCGGCCGCGTTTCGCGTAGCGACCACCGACAAGGATTCCCCATGCATTTCGCCACCACCCCCACCCCTGAAGCCACAGCGGCCGTAGCCGACGCTCAGCGCAGCGTCTTTTGGCTTGATCGCCCGGACCGTCCCGAAGCGCTCCCTCCGCTAACCGAGGACACCGATGCCGATCTCGTGATCGTGGGAGGTGGCTTCACGGGACTGTGGACCGCCCTGCTCGCGCACGATGTCGATCCCGATCGCGACATCATCGTGGTGGAACGCACCCGCATCGCAGACGGAGGTACCGGCCGTAACGGCGGTTTTGTGGCCGCCAGTCTTACCCACGGCTTCGGCAACGGACTCACCCGCTGGCCGGATGAACTCCCGGCGCTGTTGGAGTTCGGGCAGCAAAATCTCGAGGACATCGAAACCTTCGTCAAACTCAATGGAATCGACTGCGATTTCCGCCGAGCAGGCGAAATCGACGTGGCCGTTGCCGACCATCAAGTAGATGAGCTGCGCCACACCGTGCAGCAGATGAACGATGTGGGTCTTGATGTTGAGTTCATGGATCAAGAAGCACTACGCGCAAACATCTCCTCACCCACTTACCTCGCCGGTTTACGGGATCGACATTCGGTCGCGCTCGTGGATCCTGCGAAGTTGGCGTGGGGGTTGCTTGCCAGTGCGCGCATGCGTGGCATTCGGATTTTCGAGAACACCGAGATCACCGATTACAACGACGAACATGATCGCCTGGTCCTGCACACCGCAAACCACCGGATCACAGCCGCAAAGGCAGTCGTGGCGACCAACGCTTTCCCGAGCATGATCCCGGCCGTTCGACATCGTGTGGTTCCGGTCTATGACTACGTACTCATGACCGAGCCACTAACCGAATCCCAATGGCGCGACATCGGCTGGACGGATCGCGAGGGCTTGAGCGATTCTGGGAACCAGTTCCACTATTACCGGCCCACCGAAGATGGCCGCATCCTGTGGGGCGGTTATGACGCGGTGTATCACTCCGGCAACGGTTTCGGTCCGCAGTTCGAGAACGATGACGATTCCTATCGGCGCCTAGCCACCCACTTCCTGCAGACCTTCCCGCAGCTCGAAGGCATCGCCTTCACCCATGCCTGGGGTGGTGCTATCGATACGTGCTCACGCTTCACCGCGTTCTGGGGCAGCGAGGCAGCAGGAAAGATCGCCTACGTGGCCGGCTTCACCGGTCTGGGTGTCGGCTCGAGTCGCTTTGCTGCTCAGGTGACCTTGGATCTGCTCGATGATCACGACACATCCCGCACGCGCTTGGAGATGGTGCGCAGCAAGCCGATCCCCTTCCCACCCGAACCACTGCGCTCCTTGGGCATCAAATGGACCACTACCTCGCTGCAGCATGCTGATGCCAAGGGCGGCAAGCGCAACCTGTGGCTGCGCACCCTGGACCGCCTAGGTCTGGGCTTCGACTCCTAAAACGCTCCATCGGCCGATACGCGCACTACAGTCCGAATATGTCCCGCTACGGCAGCCAGTACGGCCCGGACTACACCTTCTTGGGTGTGCCGATGGCCGATCTTGATGACCCGTCCACCTACCACGACGCCGACGTTGTCATCGTCGGTGCGCCCTTCGACGGTGGCACCTCCTATCGAGCAGGTGCGCGCTTTGGGCCGCAGGCGATCCGCGCCGCGTGCTACCTCGGTCACGATGCATCCCGGCCGTCTCTGGCTTTGCGCGTCGATGGCCTGCAGGACCTGAAGGTCGTCGACATGGGTGATGTGGAGTTGTACTCCGGTGATGCCCAGCGTTCGTGCGCCGATTTGGAGAAGGTGATCGAAAAAATCGCGAGCTCGGGTGCTGTGCCGCTTGTCCTCGGTGGTGATCACACGATCACCTGGCCCGATGTCACAGGTGTGGCGCGGGCGCGCGGCTGGGGCAAGGTGTCGGTCATTCACTTTGATGCGCACGCCGATACCGGTGACATCGAGTTCGGCTCGCTCATCGGTCACGGGCAACCGATGCGCCGGCTCATCGAATCCGGCGCTGCTCGCGGGGACAAGTTTTTCCAGATTGGCTTGCGCGGCTATTGGCCCCCGCCGGACATTTTGGAGTGGATGGCCCAGCAGCGAATGCGCTCGTATGAGATGACCGAGATCACCGAACGCGGCTTCGATGCGGTGCTGAAGGAAGTCATCGCTGACTCGATGCAAGAGTGCGACGGTGTCTTCTTGTCCGTTGACATCGACGTGGTTGATCCCGGATCAGCGCCCGGCACGGGAACACCCGAGCCCGGTGGGCTCACCTCCCGGCAGTTGCTCGACGCCGTGCGGCAGATCGCCTACGAGGTTCCGTTGTTCGGAATCGACGTCGTGGAGGTATCGCCACCGTTCGATCACGCGGACATCACCGCGCTGCTCGGCAACCGGGTTGTCCTGGAAGCGCTGTCCGGCATGGCCAAACGGGCGTCGGGCGAGCCGTGGGATCGCAGTCAACCGCTGCTGGATGGTCGGTGATGCGCGTCCTGGCTATCGGGGCCGGGGGAGTGGGCACCTCGGCGGCTCTCATCGCCAAGCGACGCGACTTCTTTGCCGGTTGGGTAATTGCCGACTACGACGACGCCCGTGCGCGCACGCTGCGCGATCGAGTAAGCGACGATCGATTCACCGCGATCCGTCTGGATGCCCGTGATGCGGATGCTGTGAGTGAAGCTTGCAGGGCGAACGGCATTACGCATGTAGCGAACCTGGTGGACCCGCGTTTCGTGATGCCGATCTTCACCGGCGCACTTGAGGCGGGTTGCCACTACCTGGACACCGCGATGAGCCTGTCCCGCCCGCACCCCACCGACCCGCATAACCAGACCGGTGTGAAACTCGGTGACGAGCAGTTCGCCACGGACCAGCAGTGGCAAGACAAGGGTTTGCTGGCCCTCGTCGGGATGGGAGTAGAGCCCGGACTCGCCGATGTCTTAGCCCGCTACGCAGCCGACCACCTCTTCGACGAGGTCCACGAGATCGGTATCCGCGACGGTGCGAACTTGCAGGTGCGTGGCTATGACTTTGCCCCGACCTTCTCCATTTGGACCACCATCGAGGAGTGTTTGAACCCGCCGGTTATCTGGGAAAAGGACAAGGGATGGTTCACCACCGAACCTTTTTCTGGGGCTGAGGTGTTCGATTTCCCCGAAGGCATCGGCCCGCAGGAATGCGTGTATGTCGAGCACGAGGAAGTACTGCTGGTACCTCGCTGGATCGATTGCACCAAGGTGACTTTCAAGTACGGGCTGGGTGAAGAGTTCATCGACGTGTTGAAAACCTTGCGCAAGCTCGGTCTTGATCGCACGGAGCCGGTGACTGTCAACGGCCTGCAGGTTTCCCCACGCGACCTCGTTGCAGCAGCACTTCCCGATCCGCTGACCCTCGGGGACAAGATGACCGGCAAGACCTGCGCGGGCACCCACGTGAGCGGGATGAAAGACGGCCAACCCAAACAGGTTTACCTCTACCACGTGACCGACAACGAGTGGTCCATGCGCGAGTACGGCACCCAAGCTGTCACCTGGCAAACGGCCATGAACCCGGTCATCGCCTTGGAGTTGCAAGCGACCGGGCAATGGCGCGGCGCAGGAGTGCTGGGCCCAGAGGCCTTCGATGCCGTGCCGTTCCTGGATCTGCTGGAGGATGGCTACGGCCAGCGCGTCGGCGGCCGGTAGCAACCCACCCGAACTACGTGAGTGCTTCGAAGCCGGCTTCCAGGATCGACAGTGCTTCTTCGAGCAGATGGCGGGGCATAGTCAGCGGCGGCAAGAAACGAAAGACATTGCCGTAGGTGCCCGCAGTCAGCGTGACCACTCCGTGTTGATGGCAGTACTTGTTCAACTCAGTCGCTAGCGATGCATGCGGAGTCATTGTCCCGGGTTCGATGAGTTCCATCGCCAGCATCGCACCGCGGCCGCGGACATCGCCGATCTGCGGGAAGTTTTCCTGCATGGCGTGCAGGCGCGGCACCATGATCGATTCGATCTCGCGGGCAAGGCCGCAGGCGTCGTTGTCCTTCATCCACTGGATCGAGGCCAAGGCAGCTGCGCAAGCGACCGGGTTTCCGCCGTAGGTACCGCCAAGGCCACCGGCGTGCACCGCATCCATCAACTCTGCCCGTCCGGTAACAGCGGCAAGGGGCATACCTCCAGCGATGCCCTTGGCGGTGGTGACCATGTCCGGAACAACGCCGTCATGCGAGGCCGCGAACCAATCACCGGTGCGGCAAAAACCCGACTGGATCTCATCGGCGATGAACACGATTCCGTGTTCGCGGGCGAACTCGGCAACCGAGGACAAGAATCCCGGTGCAGGCACGATGAAGCCACCTTCGCCTTGGATCGGCTCGACCACGATCGCCGCGACGTTGTGCGCGCCGACTTCCTTCTCGATCTTGGTGGTTGCCCAGCGCGCCACTTCCGGGCCATCGTGCGGACCGTCCCGGAAGGGATAGCTGGTGGGGACCCGATAGACCTCCGGTGCGAATGGTCCAAAGCCCTCCTTGTAGGGCATGTTCTTCGCCGTTAGCGCCATCGTGAGGTTGGTGCGCCCGTGGTAACCGTGTTCGAGCACCACCACCGCCGATCTCTTGGTCGCGTACCGGGCGATCTTGACGGCGTTCTCGACTGCCTCGGCGCCGGAGTTAAACAGCGCGCTGCGCTTGTCGAAATCACCGGGGGTGAGGTGGTTTAACTGCTCACATACCGAGACGTAGCCGTCGTAGGGAGTGACCATGAAGCAGGTATGGGTGAACGCGTGCGCCTGAGTGGCAACGGCATCGGCCACCATCGGGTTTGCGTTACCGACCGTGGTGACCGCGATTCCTGATCCCATATCGATCAGGTGGTTGCCATCGACATCGACGAGCACACCGCCGCCGGCACGCTCAATGAACACCGGCAGGCCTACGCCCACACCTGAGGCAACGGCTTCGACCTTGCGGGCCAGCAAGCCAGTCGATCGGGGACCGGGAATATCGGTCACCAGGCGGCGTTCTTGGGCTATCGAATTGTCCACGGCGATCGCGGTCATGGGTCCTCCTTCGGCGTGGGGCAAGCGTACGTCCACAGGCTGGGTCGGGCGTGCTGCAACTCAGACACCCGAACACCGGGAAAACCCGATATCGGGCCCGGTTGGATAAGGCCCACATTCCTAGGCTGACCTCACTATGTCGAT
>DASYOJ010000405.1:0-3097 GCA_036007925.1 Candidatus Nanopelagicales bacterium | reverse complement strand
TTCGATGCTCCAGCGGCGCAGAATCCGGCCGAAAGGAGTGATGCGCGGATCGGCCTTGTAGCGCTCGAAGATCTTCTCGTCGGGAGAACCAATGACCTTGTCGCGTTCCTTGTCCGCCCCCACATACATAGTGCGGAATTTGGTGACGGTGATCATCTCGCCACCGCGGCCTACGCGCTGCTGGCTGTAGAAGATCGGGCCCTTGCTGCTGACAAACGTGCCGATCCCCGCAACGATCATGAACGGCAGGAACACAACGAACAGGACTATTCCGAAGACGATGTCCAGGGTTCGTTTGATCGCGCGTTTGGGGCCGGTCAGGTGCGGCTCGTCTAGATGCAGCAGCGGTAGATCGGCGGCCATGCGCATCGACACACGCGGGCCGGCGATGTCTCCCACGTTCGGGGCAACCATGAGGTCGACCCGAGGCCCCTCTAAGCGCCACGCGAGTTTTTGAACGACCGTATGTTCGAGTGCCCGGGAGCCAGCTACGGCCACGGTGTCGGCGTCTTCCAGGCTGATGCGCGCCATCACTTCGTCGAGCCACAGGTCGAGTTCGGTATCGCTGACCTCAACGGGTGGTTCGTCGATCACATCGACCACCGTGAAACCGGCGACCGGATCGCGGTCGAGCATGTCGACGATTTCGGTTTGCGCATTGCCGGAGCCGATCACGATCGTGCGGTGCAGGAAGTGCCCGTACATGCGTTCGTGGCGCAGCCACGCACGCAGCACCCAACGGACGGTGAGCAGCAGGACCATGCCGACTGCAAACGTGATGAGGACGAAGCCGCGGGATAGATCGAGCTTGAGGGCGAAGGAAACGATCGCGATCGCAGCAAAAACAAGCGCGGATGCGCCGACGATCCGTTTGAACTCCTCGGATCCGACACCCAGGATGCGGGTGTCATAGGCACCGCGTAACACCAGCACGCTGATCCAACTGAGCACCACCACCGCGGCGAAGAACACGTAGGTGCCGTCGGAGATGTCGAGGTTGTAGGGGATGGTCCAGCGCAGGATGAAGCCGATGGCCGAAGCAGCGGTGACCGCAACGATGTCCCAGATCACCGCGCGGGTGGCGTAGACCCGAAGCGGGTCACGGCGCAGGTGCGGGCGGTCGCGGTGGTTAGGGGTCAGGTGCTGGGCGCCCGACCAGCCGATCCGTGAGGACGTGCCCGAAGCTGCCTGCTCGGGAACTGCCGGTTCCTGCCCAGCGGTAGTAGGCGGGGTGACGTCGTCGTTGATCGCCATCATCCACCTCCCTATGAGCCCCTTGACGGTACCAGCGCAGGACGCTTTGACCCTTCTCCAGTGAGGTGGATTCGACGAATCAGGGGCAATCGCCCTATCCACAAGAAACCAACGAGGCGGAATCGCATCCACAGAAATAAATTCCCCCTAGATCTTGACCTATAGGGGGGCTAGATTCTCCTCTGTCCTCAGGTTGAAGGAGATCGTCATGAACACGTACACGGCCGTTGTCAGCCGCGAAGGGCGCTGGTGGATCGTCGACGTGGACGGCGTTGGGACCACACAAGCGCGCAACCTCACCGAAGCCCAGGAGATGGCCGTCGATCTCATCGCGATTATCCAAGAACTTCCCACAAACGGGATTGACGTGGAGATACGCGTGGCGCTGGAGAAAGACCTTGAGCAGGAAATCGAGCAAGCACGTGCTGCGATCAAGGAACTGGAGGAGCGCCAGCAAGCTGTCGCTCGCACATCACGCAGTGTTGCGAGGAAATTGGTTCACTCGGCCGGGCTGACAGGAAGAGATGCCTCCGTTGTCCTGGGCATCTCGCCCCAGCGGGTTTCGCAGTTGTTGGCCGACTGACGTTCGACTACTGCAGGTAGACGCGAACCGGGATCTCGGTGAGGGTGATCTCGGTGTTCGGTCCGGCTTCCTGGCAGTCCGCGAGCGGATCGCAGACCAACTGGGAGTTCTCCGGGGTGGTGTAACTGGCTTCGCCATCTTGCGCCCAGGCGACTACCCAACTGGTGCCATCGCGGCTGAAATCGCAAGTGACCGCGCCATTGCTCTCTTCACAGCCATCGAAGCTGGCGCCGACCATCCAGTTGTCCAGGGCGAAGAAGCCCTGTTCTGCGTCCGAGCCGGGGAAGGCTTGCACGCCGAGGAAGTCCAGCGGTGCTAGCGACCAGATGTACCAGTAGGAACGATCGATGCCCAGGCGTAGATCGTCGATGTAGGTGCGCACCACGTAACCGGCGGCATCGGCGCCGGTGATCTCGCGGCCTTCGATGTCGCCGGGGCCGGCGATGCCGTAGTTGACTTCGGTATCCCAGATGGGCAACTCGGGGGCGTCTGCTGCCTCGAGTGCGTCGGTGAATTTCTCGATCAGCAGCCCACGGTCAGCCGGGGTGCCTTGACCATCGGGGTAGGTGTGAACGGTCCACACATCGACCGGCCAGTCGAGCTTCTCTAGTTCGGTCAGATACTCCGGGAAGAAGCGATCGAAGGATCCGGTGAGTCGGGTGGATGGTGATGGCGCCACCACCAGCGCATCGGGATCATTGGCCTTGATGATGTCGTAGGCGCGCTTGGTCATTTGCGCCATCTCTTCGGGCGTACCGCGGTAGAAGTTGACCAGGTTGGCTTCGTTCCAAATTTGGTAATTGTTGATGCGATCGCCATAACGGGTGACAACGGCCGTTACCCACTCATCCCAATCATCGAGATTCGCTGGCGCGCTTGCCGCGCCGGGTTGTGGGTAGTCGTCCTCGTTGACCTCTTGCGCCGCCCACTCCGGGGTGGTGCCGAGCACGTAGAGGATGTCGTCCATCCCCTTGCTGGCGGCGTTTTCCAGCGCGCCTTCGAGGTTGTCCCACTTGAACTCGCCCTTTTCGAGTTCGATCTGCGACCACCCGGTGCCGTTGTCCCACAGCCGCAGCGCACCGAAGGGCGCCGAGGCCCACGCGCCACCTTCCACGCCCTCGATGTGCATGCCGACCACTGAGCGCTTAATGGCGTTCGGATCTTCGGTCGCCTCGGGGCTGGCCGTCTCCGGGGCGGTCTCCCCCCCGTTGGAGGCATCACCCCCGCCGCCGCAGGCCGCGAGTGTCACGGCTGCAACGG
>DASYOJ010000404.1:0-2254 GCA_036007925.1 Candidatus Nanopelagicales bacterium | reverse complement strand
CCGACATGCGGAAACCCGCGCGGCTGGGGGGTTGACGCGCGGGTTTCCAGGGCTTGCGCCCCCTGATCGCCACTATGGACGACAACCGAATTCTGCCGAGTCGGCATCAACATGTCAGGGCATCGAGCAAATTGACCGGCTAGATTCCGGCCAGCGGAATCTCACTCGGCGCGCAGGGCGAGCGCGTTCGTTAGTACCCCGTGTGGGTTCGCAAGTACCGGCTCGAAGGCCAGTTCGCCAGCGCCGATCACGATGCTGTCAGCACCGAATGCTGGTGGTACCACCTGGACGTCGGTGCTTTGCCGGGACAAGGTGAAACGCATTTCCTCGAGGAGGGTGTGTTGGTACTCCTCGAGTAGTCCGGTCAAGTGACCGGCGAGGACGACGATGTCAGGGTTGATCACGTTGACGATCGAAGCAAGGCCTTGTCCCACGGCGCGCGCCGCGTCGATTACCGCCCGGCGCGCTGTTTCATCGCCTGCACGCGCACTCGCGTAGACATCCTCAACGGTGGTGGTCGCCGGATCCAAGCCTGCTGAGCGAACGATGGTCTCCGCGCCGATCGCGGTCTCCCAGCAGCCGACGGCACCGCACCGGCACGGCGCGCCGGAGGCGTCGAAACGAATGTGTCCGATTTCTCCGGCGAAACCCGCCACCCCGGTGAGGAGTGCTCCATCGATCACGATGCCACCACCGATGCCAACGTCACCGGAGACGAAAACCATGCTGCGTGATCCCCGCCCAGCCCCGCGTGTCCATTCGGCCATCGCACCCAGGTTGGCATCGTTGCCGAGTAACACCGGCAGCTCGGAACCGAATTGCTCGGTGAGCGCGGCACGCACAATCGCGCCGAAATCAACGTCGACCCATCCCAGGGTCGGACCGCGGTGCACCACGGAGCGGGGTGGGTTGCCTCCCGGATCGATAACACCGGGCATCGCCAACCCCATCCCCACCCACATCACGTGGTCGGGTAGTTCCTCGACAATCTGCGAACTGCCCGTGATGATGCGGGCGGCCACCTCGTAAGGGTCGGTGGATCCGCGGCGGTGCTCCTTCGTCCAGCGCTGCAGGATCTGGCCACCAAAGCCCATCGCTATGGCCGAACTTCGATCCACGCGAACATCCCAACCAATCACGGCCATCGAATCGGGAACGCACGAAACCGTTAACGACGGCCGACCAACCCCCCCGATGGCACCAGCACCTTCCTCGACGACACCGAGTTCGGATAGTTCGGCGACGATGGAGGCAACGGTGCTGCGGTTCAATCCAGTCTTCGTAACGATGTCCGAGCGGGTCAACGTTCCAGCCGCGTGCAGGGAACGCAGCACTCGGGCCGAACCGGCGCCTTCGGCGACACTCACCGGTAGAGGGCCTCGCGCGCGTGCCGATACTGCTCGCGCACAGCGGGCACAGTTTGTGGTTCTCGGGTGATGACCTCACCGGGGCGCACATCTCGCCAATCGGGCACCTGCTCACCCGCGAGGATCCAGGCTGCCTGCCGCGCTGCTCCGTCGGCTACATACTCCCCGGCCGGTGGCACTTCGACGGGTGCGGACACCAACGTCGCAGCGATCTCCACCACCGCGGGATTACTGGCCGCACCTCCCACAAGCAGAACGCGCCGGGGCTTAATACCCACGGACACGAGGGCATCCACAGCGTCTGCCATCCCACCGAGCATGCCCTCGACGGCTGCGCGTGCGATGTTCGCGGGCGTCAGGTTCTGTCGCGTTATTCCATGCAGTGAACCGCGCGCATCGGGCAGGTTCGGTGTGCGCTCGCCATCGAAGTACGGCAGCAAAGTCAATCCCCCCGATCCCGGCTGGGCTGACAACGCCAACTGCGCGAAGCCCTCCATGTCGACTCCGAGAAGTTCGGCAGTGCTGGTCAGGATCCGAGCCGCGTTCAACGTGCACACCAAGGGCAGGAAGCGACCGGTGGCATCAGCGAAACCAGCTACCAACCCCGAGTCATCGAACGTGGGGTGATCGGAGCCAGCGAAAGCTGTCCCGGATGTGCCGAGGGAAACCACGACATCACCCGGACCGATACCCAATGCCAGTGCTGCTCCCATGTTGTCGCCCGTGCCAGGGCCGATGAGTATCGGTTGCGACCCTTCGATTCCTAAGTGCGCTCGCGCGCGCGGGCCCAGTTCACCGATCACCGCGTGCGGATCTGCCACGGTCGGAACTCCCGCGTCATGACCCAGGGCCAACGTCACTAGGTCGTGTCGGTACGCACCGGCCGA
>DASYOJ010000403.1:0-2298 GCA_036007925.1 Candidatus Nanopelagicales bacterium | reverse complement strand
ATGCCGTCCGTTCGGTTCGCGAACTGGACGCGCGCATCATCGAATGCCAGCAATGCCCGCGATTGATCGACTGGTGCGCTCATGTAGCGCGCGAGAAGCGCGCCGCTTACCGTGAAGAGGAGTACTGGGGTGGTCCCGTCCCTGGTTTCGGCAGCGAGCGACCGCGCATCTGGATCGTCGGGTTGGCACCGGGTGCGCACGGTGCGAACCGGACAGGGCGCATGTTCACTGGTGATCGCAGCGGCGATTGGCTCTACGGATCGCTGTATCGAACGGGTTTGGCGAGCCAACCGGAATCCACTCATCGCGAGGACGGTCAACAACTTGAGTGCGTACGCATCACCGCTGCCGTGCATTGCGCGCCACCGGATAACAAGCCGAGCACCGAAGAGCGGAGGACTTGTCGTACGTGGCTGCGCCGCGAGGCCGAACTTGTGGTGCCGCACATCGAATCGGTCGTAGCTCTCGGGGCAATTGCCTGGAGCGCCACACTCGACGCGCTCACCCATGCCGGATGCGATGTCCCGAAACCGCGCCCGAAGTTTGGTCACGGTGTTGGTTTCCATCTCACGTCACCCCACGAGATTCGCGTCGTGGGCAGCTTTCACCCCAGCCAGCAGAACACGTTCACCGGCCGCCTAACCGAGGAGATGCTCGACGACGTTTTCAGGGGGTTGTGACCGGACGTTCGGCGTAAGGGAACATCAACGTGATGTCCGTAAATGCCCGCAACGTTTCATCCTCGGCGATGAAACTGGGCCTAAGCACCTCAACGGGATACGTCACCATGTCGCCATCGACCACCGGCTGCGCGGCGAGCAGTTCGATGCGGTCGGTGGTTGCGGCGTCGGGGTCTGGGTTGGTGCCGGCATCGTGGATCAACAAGGTGACCTCGATGGAGTCCTCGCCGAACAGCTCGGCCCAGTCGCTTTCCAAGCGCAGTGCGGGCATCAACTCACTCGCGGCGGGACGATCCTCACGCACCGCGAGCACCTGGGATTCGGCCGGAGCCATCGTGAGAGTGAACAGCCCCTCCGAGGCCGGGGTGAGCTGGGCGCTCTCGGCGGAGTGCGCCAGCACCCAGCGGGCGACCTCGGGAGCGGAATCTCGGCCCTGCCACCAGCGGCCTGCGCCGAACCCCGCGGCTAATGAGCCCAAGCCGATAGCAGCCACCAGGATCCAGGCCCCCAGTCCCCAACCGCCGCGCATGCGCGCCAGGGTAAGGCAGGCCGATACCGGCGTTGGGGCCTTGGGTGCGCGATCATGTCCCCGGCACCCGCCGCGGCCCTCGTAGTCCAACTGGTAGAGACACCCGGCTTAAACCCGGCACAGTATGGGTTCGAATCCCATCGAGGGCACCGACTAGGTGGTTTCCTGCACGTCGATGTGGACCTCGTTGCGCCGCAGGAACCAGGGTTTGAACGGTGGATCGAACCGAGCGAATCGGGGTTCACCAATGGCGGTGAGGCCATCGGCGGCGATAGCCGCGCGCAACTCCTGGACATGTTGGCGGTAAGCCGCCTGGGACCACCGGCCCGAATAGCGGGCAACCGCGGTGAGGCTGGGTGGCAGCTGCCGAATCCGCACCCGCGGATCGGTGGGTACGGGGGCTGAGTCGATTTCCACATCCGCCGGGAGAACGAAGGCGATCACGTGCTCGCGGGCTTGCCCCGGGGACTGGATGACCGGGGCGGTCATCGCCAGTTTGCGGCTTTGCACCACCGGGGCGGTCATCGCCAGCGATTCCTGGGATTTGTTCTTGCCACCGATGTACTCAACGAGGGGTCGAAAGGCCAGATTGCCGGCCTGCTCGAATTCCGCCTCCACGTCCACCTCGGCTACCACGCAGGCCAGGTAGCGCCGGAGTTCGTAGCCCGTGGCTTCCCGGACTACCTCATAGCGCTGCTGCTCGGTCACCTCATGACCATACGCCCGTGAGACGCATTTTCCCCACGCCGTTCGCCTAGGGCGAGCAGCGCTTGGCGGTTTCATCCCGGTGGGTTACCTTTATTCCATGCAGACGAATAACCCTGTCCTGTCGCGCTACGAGAAGGCCGACGCCCCAGGATTTGCCTACCAGGAAGGCCGCTCGGCTTTCGCCGAAGCCTCCGGTCAGGCACCCACCGCAGCCGCCAGCCAGCCGGCCACGCAGGCGGCGGGTGTGCCGCCCACGAAGGATGACACCGCCTTCCAGACCGTCACCGCCGGTGGTGGCGTACGCGTCACGCTGAACGACGTCGTCATGAAGTCGGCCATCATGTTCGGCCTGGTCGTGGCCTTCGCGTTCGTCGGTTGGAA
>DASYOJ010000402.1:0-2793 GCA_036007925.1 Candidatus Nanopelagicales bacterium | reverse complement strand
TGCAGTACCGGTGTTGCGTTGCTGCCCATCAGAAATAACCCTCGGCCTTCTTCGATTCCATGGATCCGCCACCTTCACCATCGATAAGCCGACCGGCTCTCTCGGAGATATTCGACTCTTCCATCTCCGCGATGAGAGTGGCCAAGTCCGCCGCAGTGGACTCCACCGCACCGGTGAGCGGGTAGCACCCGAGCGTGCGAAAACGCACCGACTTCATCATCGGCTGCTCACCCGGCTCGAGCGGGTAGCGATCGTCGTCGACCATGATCAATGTTCCGCCTCGTTCGACGACCGGACGCTCTTTGGCGAAGTAGAGATCGGGAATTTCGATCTGCTCGCGTTCGATGTAACGCCAGATGTCCAACTCGGTCCAGTTGGAAAGCGGGAAGACACGCATCGTCTGCCCTTCGGCGAGGGTGGTGTTGGCGGTGTGCCAGAACTCCGGACGCTGCTTGCGCGGATCCCAGCGATGCCCGGGCTCGCGAAGCGAGAAGACGCGCTCCTTCGCGCGGCTGCGTTCCTCATCGCGCCGAGCCCCACCGATCGCGGCATCGAATCCGTAACGATCCAGGCCCTCGCGCAGCGCAACCGTCTTCATGATGCGGGTGTATTCGTGGGTTCCGTGGGTGAACGGGGTGATGCCCTGCTCCACGGCTTCGGTGTTGGTGGCGATCCGCAGGTCCAGACCCAACTCCGCTGCCCGGCGATTACGGAACTCGATCATCTCCTGGAACTTCCAGGTGGTGTCGATGTGCATGACCGGGAACGGCAGGGGCGCTGGGTGGAAGGCCTTCATGGCCAAGTGCAGCAGCACTGAGGAGTCCTTGCCGATGCTGTAGAGCAACACCGGATTGCGGAACGCAGCCGCGGTTTCGCGGTAGATGTGCAGCGCCTCGGCTTCGAGTTGATCCAACACCGCGCTATAGGCGACCACGCACACTCCTTCGAATTCCTAGTGAGGCACTTGACAATGCTCGTTTGATGCTAGCCCGTGACCGGAACCGACCCCGGCAGGGTGGTTACCGCGTGCCGCAACTAGGCCTCAGAAAGCACTTCCTTGGCTTCTTGGGCCGCCATGCTGCCATCGCCGAAGGTCGGGTCCTCACCACGCGCCTTGAGGGCAGCCGCCCGCGCTTCGCGCTTGGCCAAGGCGACCGCTTCACCTTCGGCCTGAACCTCGGGATCAATCGGGTGGTTCTCAACGTGGGTCACCGGACCCCGCGCCTGAATCCATTCATCAAGGTCGGGGCCGGACTCATAAGAGGTGATCAAGCAGTAACGCGGACTGTCCCCCGGGTGCCAGACCGCGTGGTAGAAGCTCTGGGTGTCAATGACGACCTGCTGACCGGCTGGCATCGGGATGCGCACCTCGGTGGATGGATCGTCCTTGTCCGAGCGCAGGATCATGACCGAATCGGCGTCGTCGGTCAGGTTGAAGAACGCCCGCACGATCCACCCGGTGCCCTCGGGGTTTAACCGGTTGTTGTCGTCGCGGTGCAAGTTGTACAGCGCCTCGCCGTACGTGTTCGGCTGCAGTTCGATGACCCGGCAGCGGCCGACGTTGGCGCCTGGCTCTTGTGCGCGGCGGGTCAAGATAGGTGCGATGTCAACGTTCTCTTGCACCCAGATGCCGTCCTTGTCCGTCTTCGGCGGGGTGTGGTTCCAAAAGCCGTTGCATTCCATATCGCCGTAGGCGCTGGCCAACGGGGCGAAGCGGGTATCGCCGGAGGACTTCCAATCGACATAGACAAGGTTCTCCCACTCCCGTGGGTCTGCGTCTTGGTCATAGCGATCAACGACCGCGTAACCGGTTTCTTCCATTACCGGCAACGTCCGGTAAGCGGCCTTGTCCATGGTTTTTTGCTCCTTCGCGACGGCTACGTCCATCTTGGCACTGCCGTGCTTCACCGGACCGCAGCGCGTGGGCGTGTTCGCCTCAGATCCAATCGGCGGCATACAGGCAGATCGCCACGCTGACCGCGGCGTTCAGTGACTCCACCGTGGGCGCCATGGGCAGTCGGGCGGTGGCGCTGACACCAGCGCGCATCTGCGTCGAGATGCCGTGGGCTTCCGAACCGACCACCCAGGTCAGCTCCTTTGGGCCATACCCGCCCGCCCGGGCGCGCTGGATTTGTGGAACTACGTCTGCTTCGCCATCCCCGGCCAAGGCGATGCTCCACCGCCCGGCTTCGGCGCTGGCCGCGAGGATAGCCTCGACGGGGCGGTCCGGGGCGATCGGTACCCGAAAACTGGACCCGGCACTAGCACGCACGGCTTTGGGGTTCCACGGATCGACCGACCCTTCGGTGGTGATCACGCCGGCGGCGCCCACCGCCTCCGCGGTGCGGATGATGGTGCCGAGGTTGCCCGGATCGGAAATGCGTTCACACACCACCACCGGACCGGTGGCGGTAAGCAGGCCCCCGAGATCGGAGCGCGGGATGGAGCATTCGGCCACGATTCCCTGGGACGAGGCGGTATCGCATGCGGCGTCCACCACCCGGGGCGCGGCCGGCACGACTCGAATGCCTTGAGAGAGCAGCCAATCGGTGAGCTCGTGGTCGACCGACGCGAGCACCGAGGTGGCCCACCCAACTTCAACCGCAGCCCGAACGCAATCAGGGCCTTCGGCCAAGAACGCCCCGGTGCTGGTGCGGCCTTTGCGCTCGTGCAGGCGCCGCAACCGCGCGACCGTGGGCGAGCGGGTACTGGTGAGCGCCTCAGGCTGCGGTGGCGGGGAGTGCGTCACGCGCGATGTCGACCAGTGCCGCAAACGCCTGCGGATCGTTGACG
>DASYOJ010000401.1:0-5678 GCA_036007925.1 Candidatus Nanopelagicales bacterium | reverse complement strand
GACTCTTCGAAAGGCGCAGCGGTGACCGGCCCGCGCGCGAGCGGGTGTGGAAGAGCAGATCGTGGAACTCCCAGGTGATGGGTACGTCAGCTTCCAGTGACGACTCGCTCGAATCCCCGTAAACCCGGACGGCCCCGATCGCAAGCAGTGCTGCGAGCACGGACTGTGTTTCATCCGCAGTCAATCCACTGACTCGTGCCAGCTCATCAGCGTGGGAAGGAACAGCCATGGCGGCGACCAATGCCGCCACTCGAGGATCGACAACTCGCGCATGCGAATCGGTGAGTGGGCTCTCGATAACAATGTTGTTGCCGTCACGGCGCAGCCACGCGAATCGTGATGCGACAAAGCGTGCCTCCTTGTCGCAGACGGGTTGCGCAACCTCGATCACGTCACCCGTTGTGTTGTCCACCAAAAAGACAGGTGACGAAGACGTCCAATCGTCTGATCGGCTGTCCACTATCGGCTCACCATTTCCATTGCATCTCCAACTAGAGGCCATCCAGATGCTAAATGCATGAGCGGGGCCACAGGTGAATCGACAGCACAGTCAGTGGTTTAGAACTCTTGTCCAGTGCTCTGCTCGTGGAATGGTTGGTGATTAGCGCTGTTGGACAGGTTGCCAGCGAAATCCCCGCAACGCGATGACGATCGCGCCCACCAGCGCCCACGCTGCAAGGATCCCGATGTCTCGTAGATCGACAGTCAATCCCGTCGCCCCGGTCACGTACAGGGACTGGAATCCGTTGGCCAGGGGCTGCAGGGGAAGGAACTGGGCAACCGTCTGCACCGGATCGGGCAGTAAGGACGGTGCGAAGAACACCCCGGAGATCATGGCGAGAATGATGCCGATGGCATTCGATAGCGCCTGCGCTCCGGATTGATTGCGGACGAACGAGGTCGCAGCGAAAGCGAGACTGACAAACACCAAGCATCCGAGGAGCACGAAGACGGCTATGCCACCCCAGGCAGCAGGCCGGGTGGGGATATCGAACACGGTCAGGGCGAGTAGTGCGAGAAGCCCGATGCTCACGAAGCTCATCACTAGGACGATGAGAGTGCGAGCAGCAATGAACGCCCACAGGGGTAATGGTGTGCCGCGTAGCCGCTTCAGCAAACCGCGTTCGCGGTAATCAACCATGTCAGGCAACAAGACGACAAACGCTGTGTAGATGATGGCGTAGGCCATGAATCCGCCGACGTAGAAGGTGCGCAGGTCCGGTGTCTCGCCTGCACCGCGGACCTCGATCGGAGTGTTTCCACCTAGTGCTTCAGAACCGAAGAGAAACGCCGCACCGAGGAAGAACAACACCGGCATGACGATGCCCACGGCGATACTGGTTCCCGCACGCATCGTGGCAATCAGGTTGTAGCGCGTTTGGCTGGCGACCATGGTCATGGTGCTCATCGCAGGACCCCCGCATCGTCGGAAGTGTGCTGCTCGCCGAGTGAGAGAAAGATGTCGTCGAGTGAATCCCGGGAAACGGACAGATCTTCAAGGTTTATGGATCTCGTTGCGGCCCAATTCAAAAGCACGCGCAGGACATTCTGTGGATTATCCGGCTTGAAACTCACCTGCGGTTCGGTACTACTCACCGCGTTTCGAATGCTGTCCGGGAGTTCGTCGATGTTGGTTTCGTCGGGCAGAGTGAAGGCGATCGTTGCGTGGCTACCGCGCTGGCGCAGCAACTCGAGGAATGTTCCCTCGGCGGCTACGGTGCCATCGGTCAGGATCATCAGGCGATCGGCGAGCACTTCGGCTTCCTCCATGTAGTGCGTGGTTAGCACGATGGTCATGCCAGATGCCTTCAATCCCTCAATCATCTGCCAGGCCTCTCGGCGCGCAGCGGGGTCAAGTCCCGTGGTCGGTTCATCAAGAAAAAGCACGCTCGGGTCCCCGATCAATCCCAGCGCCACATCTAGGCGTCGCTTTTCTCCGCCGGAGAGTTTGCCGACTCGGGAAGACTTCCGATTTCCAAGGCCGACGAGTTCGATCGCGTCCGAAACCGTCCGAGGCTGGGGATACAGGTCGGCGAACATCCGAAGTGTCTCCACGACTGTCAAAGTGGGAAGCACCTCCATGTCCTGCGGGACAATCCCCACACGCGCCCGCCAGTCATCGGTGGGGTCCTGCGGATCTACTCCCAGAACGTGAACCGAGCCGCCATCTCGCCGGATGTATCCCTCGCAAATCTCGATGATGGTCGTCTTTCCCGCACCATTGGGGCCGAGCAGGCCGAAGCATTCACCGACCGCGACCTCGAAGTCGATGCCCTTGACGACCTCGCGATCGCCATAGGACTTGCGTAGCCCCATCACGCTGATAGCCGCGTCAGGATTCGGTTCACGACGAGTGGCAACCGACTGTGCCGTCTCGGCGGTGTTCACTTCCCTGATTCCTTAATGACCAGGAATGACAAGCCGCCGAACACACCGCCAAGGACCCCCATCATCCACCACATGCCGGTGGTGGCGCCGATGAGCGCCCCGATGGCTACCCCGATCATCCCGATCCCGAACCTGTTCATGCCCCGTCGACCCTGCGCTGACATTGCCATCGTCGGACTCCTGTTCTGCTCAATATGCCTGTGCCGGGAGTTCCCCGGTCATTGAGCCAGCCTGCGGCACTCAAATGCGTGTGTCGTCGGTTCTTCAGGTGGTCTCCGTCATCCCTCAGGTGGATGTCCATCAACCTCAGGGATGACCGCCAAGTGCTTGAAGTCTGGGAATATGCCCTTATGGCTGGTGCCCCTGATTCGCCGAGCGGTAGTCAGGGGTTGCCTCGAGAGCTCATCGTGTGGTGGATCCCGATTGGTCTGATTACGTGGGCTGCGGGCAATGTGTTGTGGCGCGTTTCCCTGCTGCTAGGAATCATCACCACGGTGCTGGGTGGCCTGGCGTTGTCTTGGTCGCTGACACAGATGACCCGTTCAGCCAGCGACTACCGGAGGATTCTGGGGGTGGCAGTCCCGATGACTCTCGCCTTGACCTTCCTGAGCATCGGGATGTCCTGGGATGTTTTCGAGGTTCGGGTCGCCTCGGTCACCCTTGGACTGTTATCCATCATCATCGTCTTTCTCTTCATTGTTTCCGAACGCACACGTGCTGAAGTCGAGTCAGAGCGTCTCGCGAACTACGAGCAGCAGCGGCAGCTAGCAGCCGATATCCATGATGTGGTCGGGCATACCCTGTCGGCGAGTTTGTTGCACACCACCGCTGCGCGATTGGCTATCCGCGGCAATCCGGACAACGCCATCGCCTCGCTGGAACATGCGGAGCGACATGGCCGACGTTCACTGGACGACATTCGCAACCTTGTCCGCGTGATGCGCGCCGACGACCCGTTGCCCACAACACCGATTCTCGGCGCCGAGCACATCCCCACACTTGTCACGGATCTACGAAAGGCGGGCGCTGATATCACCTTCATCGAGCCTTCCGAAGCGCCTGAACTACCTACCGCGTCGGGAATAACCCTGTATCGGTTGGCTCAGGAAGGCCTCACCAATGCGGTGCGTCACGGCAACGGTCCTATCCACCTCACACTTGACTACGACGACGATTGCGCTGTCATCGACATCGTGAATCCTGCGGGACCGTCCCACCCCCGCATGCATGAAGGAAGTGGCCTTGAGGGAATGCGTGACCGAGCCACTTCCGTCGGAGGAAGCCTGCAGGCGGCGCTCGATGTGGACGGCACGATGTGGGTGCTGCACGCGAGGATTCCTCGATGACACGCGTGTTGATCGTGGATGACCAAGAGATCGTCCGGGAAGGGCTGCGCAGCCTCCTGGCTGTCGATCCCCGATTCACCGTCGTGGGCGAATGCCAAGATGGCGTAGCGGTTATGAATGAAGTATCCGCAGTGAATCCGGACGTCGTGATCATGGACGTGCGGATGCCGATCATGGACGGTGCGACAGCGACCGGGCGACTGCGGGCGGCCGATGGACCTCCGGTGCTCATCTTGACGACCTTCGATGATGACGAAACTCTGGCTGCGGCGTTGCGCGCTGGCGCCGCGGGCTTCGTGATCAAGTCCGCCCCCGGTGAGGACATTCTGCGTGCGATAGAAGCCGTTGCCTCAGGTGATTCCTGGATAGATCCACGCGTAGCTTCACGTGTTCTCGCGGCATACCGCGTTCAACCGGATCGCTCGCGCGCAGACGTTTCATCGCTGACAGACCGTGAGATGGATGTCTTGCGCGCTGTAGGTCGGGGTCTCAACAACCAGGAGGTGGCCCGGGAACTATTCCTTGGGGAGGCCACCGTGAAGACCCACCTGGGTCGCATCCTGACGAAACTCAACCTGCGCGATCGCAGTGCAGCAATCGTCTTGGCGCACGAGAACGGACTCGTTGAGGACGCATAAGGTCACGGTCGACTTCGCAGAGTCTCCGGACGCGCGCCATTCGCTTCAGTGTCGAGGCTGCCAGCCGGAACTTCGATGGATATGCAAATCAATTTGAGATTTGCATCTGCAATTGGAATCAACAACTACGACTGAGCCATATCTACGAATCGCGAATAGTGTCCTTGGAATGCCACAGTGATCGTTGCGGTCGGGCCGTTGCGATGCTTTGCAACGATGAAGTCTGCTTCACCTGCGCGCGGGGACTCACGTTCGTAGAAGTCTTCGCGGTGCAACAGCACGACCATATCCGCATCTTGCTCGAGCGAGCCCGATTCGCGTAGATCGGCAAGCATCGGGCGCTTGTCTTGGCGTTGCTCCGGACCGCGGTTCAGCTGGCTGATCGCGATGACCGGAACATCGAGTTCCTTAGCCAGCAACTTCAGCGAACGGGAGAACTCCGAGACTTCCTGTTGACGGCTTTCCACTCGCTTACCACTGGACATCAACTGCAGATAATCGACGACGACGAGCCGCAGATCGTGGCGCTGCTTCAACCGACGGCACTTCGCGCGGATCTCCATCAAGTTCATGTTCGGCGAATCGTCGATGAACAGTGGGGCGTCACTAACCACGCCCATTTTGCTCACCAGCTTGGACCAGTCTGCTTCGCTCATCGTTCCCGAACGCATGTGCTGCAACGGCACCTGCGCTTCGGCCGACAGCAGACGCATGACGATCTCATTGCGGCTCATCTCCAGCGAAAAGATGACACTGGTCAACCCGTGCTTGATGGATGCGGCGCGGCATATGTCCAAACCCATAGTTGAGTTATGAGTGGGAATCATGGATCGTCCCGCAAGGTACAAGTGGGATTCGTTTGCAACCTCGATGCACTTGACCGGAACACTCGAAACGCGCTCAACCTTGGTAATGAAGCGCCGCTCTCTCTTAGCGTTCGATGAATGTCGTGTTCGCTCTTTGTGCAATATCGCCTTGCGCTCCAGCTTGAATACAGGATCGTGCGTGCTGAAGTTCAGGTTGTAGGCGATTGATGAGGCCTCGGTTCGTCCTTTCACGGATTTAGTGGAGATCGAGCATCGATACCCGAGGCTGACCACCAATTCATAGACGTCGTTCGCTAGTTGCTGGGAAGTCGAGGTGAATTGGACATTGCCAGAGCTGGTGACTGTTCCGTCGGTGTCAAGAAGCCCTGCCAGGAGTTCACGGCGCTGCGTCTCAGAAGAGCGCAGATACAACTGCGGAATGTGTTTATTACCCAGCAGGCCCTCGCGGCGCAGCAGAGCTTGGACCGAGCCGTGATCCT
>DASYOJ010000400.1:0-1960 GCA_036007925.1 Candidatus Nanopelagicales bacterium | reverse complement strand
AGCGGTGGCGTCAGCATGGGGGCCTACGACACCGTGAAGGAAGTCTTCACCGACATGGGCACCGTCGAATTCACCAAAGTGGCGATGCATCCGGGAATGCCGCAAGGGCACGGTTTCGTCGGTGAGGAAGATCGGTATCTCGTTCCGGTGATCACGTTGCCGGGCAATCCGGTGAGTTCGTATATCTCCTTCGAGAACTTCGTGCGCCCGGCGATCCACCTGCTCCGCGGTCTTGCTGCCGCGCCGCGCGACCGGATAGCAATGCCCATCACCAAGGCGATGGACTCCCAAGAGGCGAAGCGGCAGTTCGCCCGCGGCCGTTTCACCCGTGACGGGCGTGTAGAGCCGGTCGGTGGTGGGCAAGGTTCGCATGTGATCGGTGGGTTGGCGCAGTCCGACTGTCTCATCATCATCCCCGAGGGAGTGGCACACGTGGACGCCGGCGATCACGTTGACGTTATCGACCTTCGCGAGGAGGTTCGATGAGTGGATTCACCCACTTAGATGAATCGGGCGATGCTCGTATGGTGGATGTCGCGGCGAAGGATGTCACCGACCGACGCGCGGTAGCGCAAGCGTTCGTGGCGGTCAGTGCCGAAGTGATCGAGTTGTTACGCGGAAGTGGCGTGCCGAAGGGCGATGCGCTCGCCGTGGCGCGGATAGCGGCGATCGGTGGCACCAAGCGCACCGCCGATCTCATCCCGCTATGCCACCCCATCGCGATCCATGGCGTAGATGTCGACCTAGAGATCGAAGACCACGGCGTGCGCATCACCGTTGCCGTGCGCACCGCTGACCGTACGGGAGTGGAGATGGAAGCGCTCACCGGCGCTAGCGTCGGGGCCCTCGCCTTGATCGACATGGTCAAGGGAGTCGATCGCTCGGCGATGGTCGAGCAGGTGGTGTTGCTGGAGAAGACCGGTGGCCGGTCAGGTCACTATGTGCGCCCGGGGAATTTGTGACCTATCGCGCGCTCGTGATCACCGCGTCCAATCGGGCGGCGCGCGGAGAGTGGGAGGACACCTCCGGTCCGATCCTGGTGGCAGGCTTGCGGGACTTGGGCTTTGCTGTTGACGAACCGCAGGTAGTTGCCGACGGACAGCCGGTGGCCGACGCCCTCGCGGCTGCCGTGCAGGCGGGCTATGACCTTGTGCTGACCACCGGCGGCACCGGACACACGCCGCAAGACGTCACCCCCGAGATGACGCTGACCGTCATCGAGCGCGAATCCCCAGGTCTCGCGGAGGCGGTTCGCAACTACGGGGTGGTGAACGGCATACCCACCGCGATCTTGTCGCGCGGGATTGCCGGCATCGCCGGGAGCACGCTGATCGTGAATCTCCCCGGTTCCCCGGGAGGCTGCAAGGACGGGATCGCCGCTCTTGGCCCCGTGTTGCCGCACGCTCTCGACCAGATTCATGGCGGCGACCACATGCGCACTAGTGAGCCATAGAAAGTGAGCCATAGAAGAAGGGACCAGAGGCCTGCGCCAGCTGGTCCCTTCGCGAGGGGCGCTCATCTAAGCGTCCACTCAGATGAAGAGGAGTTGCGCCCCTTCGGTCAATTCGATGAAGTCGCTGGCATTGATGATGCCATCGAGTCCATCGAACAGATCTGATTCGTCCACATGGTTCATGTCGGCACTCAGCCGGCACGCCCACAACTTGGCACCCGATGCCTTCAGCAGTTCCAGGAACTCTGGAACCGGTGGGATATCGAGTTCCTCCAGAGACTTGTTCATCATGTGTGTGGCCATGGAGGTCATGCCGGGCAGCGGAGCGAGCGCTGCTGGCATATGCGCTGCCGGATTACCGACCGGTGAGAACTTCAAGTGCTCCATCCGGCCCTTGGTGATCATGTCGAATCCCCAGAAGGTGAAGAACAGATGCACATCAACACCCTCGCCGAGAGCTGCGTTTCCCAAGATCAGCCCCGGGTAGGCCATATCTAGGCTGCCCTT
>DASYOJ010000399.1:0-1534 GCA_036007925.1 Candidatus Nanopelagicales bacterium | reverse complement strand
GGAACGGGTGGATTACGCGAGCACGGCGGACAGTTCCCCTAGGCGCGTGGGCAGCACCCGGTACCAGGTCCAATACCCGCGCTTCTCTGATGCAACAAGCCCCGCCTTCGATAACACCTTCAGGTGGTGACTGACCGTGGGCTGCGACAAACCCAGCGGCTCGGTCAGATCACACACGCACGCCTCGCAGCCTGGCAACGTGCGTAGCAGCGCCAGGATCTGCAACCGTGCCGGGTCGGCCACCGCCTTCAACAGTGCAGCCAGCTCCTCGGCGGTGGTGCGATCGATTTGCTGCCCCAAACCGGAGGGACAGCAGGCCGGGCCGGCTGCCTGCACCCGAACACGGGAACTCGAAGACACGGGCACCTATCCATATTGACAGAGATCTATCTGGATGCCAAGGTTCGACGCGTGCCGCGCCGGTTATTCGCCGAGTACCTCGGCACCGCGATGCTCGTTGCCGCTGTTGTGGGCAGCGGCATCATGGGAACGCTTCTGACGAACGACGACGCAGTCGTCCTGATCCTCAATGCGCTCAGCACAATCCTCGCCTTAGGCGTCTTGATCTGGATGCTCGGCCCGATCTCCGGTGCCCACTTCAACCCCGCTGTTACCGCGGTCACCTTGGCCAAGCGCGAGATCAACCCCGGTGAAGGCATCGCCTACATCGTCTTCCAGATCCTCGGTGGGCTTTCGGGTGTGGCCTTGGCCAACGTGATGTTCGAGTATCCGCTGTTCGATCCGTCCACCAATGCGCGCAACGGCTTGCCCATCTGGATCGGCGAGATCGTCGCCACAGCTGGATTGATCTTGATCATCGGCGCGCTCACCCGCACCGGCCGCGGCCACCTCGGACCCGTCTTGGTTCCCGCATGGATCGGCTCGGCCTACTTCTTCACCTCATCGACTTCCTTCGCGAACCCGGCCGTCACCATCGGCCGCTCAATGACGGACACCTTCACCGGCATTGCGCCATCCGACGTCCTGCCGTTCATCGCCTTCCAGTTGATCGGAGCCGCCATCGGTGCACTGCTCACCGAAGTGCTCTACCCGCGCAAGCATCCCGAACCACTCGACCTGCCCGATCCCGTCCACCAGAAAGGCTGACATGTCCGACAAGCCCTCTGTCCTGTTCGTGTGCGTCCATAACGCCGGTCGCTCGCAAATGGCAGCCGCTTACCTCACACACCTATCCGAAGGACGCATCGAGGTTCGCTCGGCTGGCTCCGCCCCCGGCGATGCCGTCAACCCGGCAGCAGTGGAAGCGATGGCCGAAGAAGGCATCGACATCAGTGCCGAGATCCCCAAGGTGCTCACCACCGAAGCCGTAAAGGAATCCGACGTGGTGATCACCATGGGCTGCGGCGATACCTGCCCGGTGTTCCCCGGCAAGCGCTACGAGGATTGGGTGCTCGAAGACCCTGCCGGCAAAGGCGTGGACTCCGTTCGCCCGATCCGCGATGACATCAAGGCGCGCATCCAAACCCTGATCGCCGAACTCCTCCCCAACTAACCCCGATGCGGCGTCAGACGT
>DASYOJ010000398.1:0-1809 GCA_036007925.1 Candidatus Nanopelagicales bacterium | reverse complement strand
AGCGCCGAGCGAGCCAGAACCAGATCATCGAGCAGCCACCACTGCGGATCCGACATTCGCACCTGTGCTCCCCAATCGTGTCGGCGGCGAGCCTAAGGTGTGTCAGGTGAGCGTGTTCATCCGCCAGTTGACGGGGATCCGCTTCGTGGCCGCCTTCTGGGTTTTCGCGTACCACCTCCAGGGCCCGTTCAACGTCCTTGGGCTGCTCGCCATTCCCGTGATCGGCGACGTCATGCGGGTGGGACGCCTCGGTGTCGATCTGTTCTTCGCGCTATCCGGATTCATCCTCACGCACACCTACCTGACCCGGATGGGGCACTCGCTCCACTTCGGCCAAACGCTGAAGTTCTGGTGGCTGCGCCTGGCGCGCATCTACCCGGTGCACGTGGTGATGCTGGTGATCGCTGGGATCGCGGTCTTCGCACAAGCACGCATCGCCGGTGAATCGGTGGATCGGGACTGGTGGAACCCGATCGACTTCCTCAAGAACCTGTTGCTCATCCAAGAATGGGGGCCCAACCCCGAGCGCGGCTGGAACTTCGTCGCCTGGTCTTTGTCCATGGAGTGGCTGGCCTACCTGTTCTTCCCCCTTGTGGCGCTCGCGCTCTGGCGACTGCACACCAAGGTGCCGACCTTCGTCTTGGTTGTCGCTTGGTTCGCGGTGCTCACGCCACTCGTGGGATACGGACTCGGCACGAGTGATCCCTACTACACGAACAACTGGGGCTCGACCTACCGCATCGGAACCGAATTCATCGCCGGTGCCATCACGTATCTCATCGTGCAAAGACTGGTCGATAAGGGTCGAGTCGTGGAACGGGCGGCAAACATCTTGGCTATTGCCCTTCCGCTCGCGGTGGTCGCCGGTTCGGTGCTGCTTGCCCGACTACCGGCAGCCCAGCCCCCTGCCAATGCCGTCAACCCTGATGCTGAACCTTTACCTCCGTATTTCCACTTGGCCTTAGTGCCCCTACTCATCGCCTGGATCGGCGCACTCGCCTTGGCCCGCGGCGGAATGGCACGCGCCCTGTCCACCCGAGCGCTCGTCCTGGGCGGCTTCATCTCCTATTCGTTGTACATGACGCATTTGGTGTGGATGGGGCTGTGGCGGGCCGGCATGGATGCAGCAGGTATCGACGGCGGGGCCCTCTACGCCGCCGGGGTGGTGTTCTTGATCGTCGGAGCGATGGCTATCGCCTACCTCATGTGGCGTGTGGTCGAGGAACCCGCCCGGGAATGGATGCGCGGCTTGGTCGGCACCCGAAAGACGCCCACCGAGGAAGCCGGGGAGCAGATCGTTGAAGCCGCCGAACATGAACCCGGCAGCCCAGGTGAGGAACCGGTGGAGCCTGTCCCGGTTCCCGATGAGGAGAAGGGTTAGGCCCCGCCGACGGCGAGCAACTCACGCACCTCTGCGTCGGTATTGGGGCGCAGTTCCTCCCCTGTAGCAATCATCACGAACGCTGCATCGACGTCGCGCCAATGCACACCGTGGGTCTGGGCCCACGCCAGCCGGTAGATCGCCAGTTGGCGCGGATCAACACTCGCCGTTCCTCCGGTTTTCCAATCGACTACTTCCCAGCGGTCCCCCTCGGCGAAGACGGCGTCGATGCGCCCGTTGACGACCCGACCACCGATCACCACCGAGAACGGATGTTCAACAGCGACCGGTTCCTTATTCGCGTACCGGGTGCGTCGGAATGCAGCTTTCAACTCCTCGAGTTGATCGTCGCTGGCGATATCCGCATCAGCCGCGCCGGGCAGTTCATCCAGCCCCCACAGCGATTGTTGGCCGAAGGCCGTTTCCAC
>DASYOJ010000397.1:0-3385 GCA_036007925.1 Candidatus Nanopelagicales bacterium | reverse complement strand
ATGCCGTCCTTGTCGCTCACCGCTTGCGGATCCACGCAGTAACCCAGAGCTTCCTCGTATCCGAAGCGCAGACCGGGGATACGGCCGATCCATTTGAAACCGGTGAGGGTGTGCTCGTAGGAAAGCCCGGCAGATTCGGCGATGGATCTCAACATCGTGCCCGAGACGATTGATTGGGCGAGGACCGTGCGCTCGGTGTTGCTTCCATTGCTTTGATGGGTTGCCCACCAGCCGAGGAGTGATCCAACTTCGTCGCCGGTAAGCATTCGATAGCCGCCTGCCGTGGGGATCGCGATGGCGCAGCGATCTGCATCGGGATCGTTGGCGATGACGATGTCTGGCCTGTGCTTTGCTGCTGTCTCGAGCGCGAGATCCATCGCGCCGGGTTCCTCGGGGTTCGGGAACGCCACGGTGGGGAAGTCCGGATCCGGTTCGAACTGTTCGCTTACGTGGATGGGTTCGGGGAAACCGGCGCGGGTGAGTACTTGATGCAAAGTCTCGCCGCCCACGCCGTGCATCGGCGTGATCACGGTGGCGAGGTTCTGGTTGTTCTGCCGCTGCTCGTCGGTGATAAGTGCTTCGGTTCGGGTGATGTAGTCCTCAAGGACGTCATCGCCGAGGGTGACCCACTCATCGTCCGTGGGTAGGTCCTGGACGTTCGTGGTGTTCGCAATACGCTCGATTTCGGCGGCAATGTCCGCATCTGCAGGAGGAATGATCTGGCAACCATCAGCGAGGTAGACCTTGTACCCATTGTCCTGGGGTGGGTTGTGGCTCGCGGTGACCATCACGCCGGCGGAAGCGCCGAGGTGCTTGATTGCGTAGGCGAGTACAGGTGTGGGCAGTGGTTTCGGAAGCACGAGGGCGTTGATGCCGGCGCCTTGCATGATGGCTGCGGTGTCCGTTGCGAACACATCGGATTTGTGACGGGCGTCGTAGCCGATCACGATCGATGCCTCATGCGGGTGCAGTTGCCTGAGGTAGCTGGCCAGTCCGGCAGCCGCCTGCATCACCACCACGCGGTTCATCCGGTTGGGGCCGGGGCCGAGTTTTCCGCGTAGGCCCGCGGTGCCGAATTGAAGTCTGCCGGCGAAGCAGTCGGTGAGTTCGTCGTCGTTGGTCTCGATCAGTTGTTGGAGTTCGTCCCTGGTCCGGGGATCGGGATCTTGAGCGAGCCACGCTTGCGCTTGTTCAGCGACGCTCATGATTACAGCCCTGGACAACCTTGCCGAGCAGTTCACCCATCCGGGTGGCTGCGGCTTGACCGGCTGCGAGGACTTCCTCGTGGTTGAGGGCTTCGCCGGTCATGCCTGCGGCGGCGTTGGTGACCAGGGAAATGCCGAGGATCTCCATCCCCAGACTGCGCGCCACGATTGCCTCGAGCGTGGTGCTCATGCCGACCAGTGTGCCGCCGATCGCTTTGACCATGCCGATCTCCGCGGGAGTCTCGTACATCGGTCCGCGGAACTGGCAGTAGATGCCCTCGGGCAGGCTCGGTTCGATTTCCTTGCACATCTCGCGCAGGCGTTCGCTATAGAGGTTCGTGAGGTCAACGAAGTGAGCGCCGTGCAACGGGCTGGTGCCGGTCAGGTTGATGTGGTCCTTGATGAGGACGGGTGTTCCCGGTGACCAAGCAGGATCGAGGCCGCCGCAGCCGTTGGTGAGGATGATCGTTTGGCAGCCGGCGAAGTGCGCGGTGCGCACGGCATGCGTGACGGCATCCACACCGAGTTCTTCGTACAGGTGTGTGCGGCCGAGGAAAGCCAGGACTCGTTGGCCACCGGCGTCGATGCTGCGGAAACGTCCAGCGTGGCCTTCCACGGCAGGGGGAGTGAAGCCGGGGAGGTCGGTGACGGGGAACTCGGCTGTTGTTTCGCCGAGCAGTTCAGCCGCGTGAACCCAGCCCGAACCAAGGATCACCGCAACGTCGTGGTGCTGGATACCGGTGATTGCCTTCAGTGTTGCCGCGGCTTGCTGTGCTGCCTGGTTGGCGGCTTGAGTCGTCTCGTTGCTCACCGCGGCAACTTACTGCGTGGTGTGCATGCGGCGCGCGGCCTCGGCGATAGAACCGGAAAGGCTCGGGTAGACAGTGAAGGCCTGGGCGAGTTGATCGACGGTGAGGCGGTTGTCCACCGCGAGGGTGATCGAATGGATAAGTTCGCTGGCATTGGGAGCCACGATTACGCCGCCGGCCACGATGCGTGATCCTTTGCGGGCAAAGAGTTTGACGAAGCCGTCTCGGTGGCCGTGCATTTTGGCGCGCGCGTTATTGCGCAGCGGCAGCATGATGTGCTCCCCGCGGAAGTCCCCGTCTTCGAGGTCGTGTTGCTGCAAACCAACGGTTGCGATCTCTGGTTCGGTGAAGATGGTGCTGGACACGGCGGCGGCATCTAGCGGGCTCACGGCATCGCCGAGCGCGTGATACATCGCGATACGTCCTTGCATCGCGGCTACTGATGCGAGCATGTTCACGCCGGTGCAATCGCCGGCGGCGTAAATGTGCCGCGCGCTGGTGCGTGAGACGCGGTCCACCGTGATGAAGCCGCGTTCATCGGTGGTGACGCCCGCTTCTTCGAGACCGATGTCCTCGGTGTTGGGCAGGGAACCGACCGCCATCAGTACATGGCTGCCGGTGATCGTGGTGCCGTCGTTCAGGCCGACTGTCACGGTGTTGCCATCGCGGGTGGCACTCAGCGCTCGGGTGTTACCGCGCACGTGCAAGCCGCGTCGTTCGAAGACTTCCTCCAGAACTCGAGCAGCGTCGCTGTCTTCACCGGGGAGGACTTGATCGCGTGAGGAGACCAGCGTCACCTCGCTGCCGAGGGCGTGGAAGCCATTGGCGAACTCCGCGCCGGTCACGCCGGATCCGACGACGATCAAGTGTTCGGGGAGTTCGGTGAGGTTATAGACCTGTTCCCAGGTGAGGATGCGTTCGCCATCGGGCATCGCCTCGGGAAGCACGCGCGGGCGGGCGCCGGTGGCGATGAGGATCGTGTCCGCTGGGATGGTGATGTCGTCGTTGTTGAGGTCTTTGTTGGTCGTGACTGTGACGGTGTCGTTGCCGGTGAGGCTCCCGCGCCCTTCGATGATGTGCACGCCGGCTTCAACGAGTGAGGCGCGAATACCGCGGCTTTGCGCGCGGACGAGTTCCATGATGCGGGTGTTGACCGTGGCGAGATCGACGTTGAACTCGGCCTTGCTTGCCGGGTGGCCGTCGATGCGCACGCCCAAATAACCGGAAGCTGCGGCGTCGTCGATGGCTTCGGCGGTGGCGATGAGGGTCTTGCTGGGCACACAGTCGGTGAGAACGGCCGAACCGCCGATGCCTCCAGAGGTCACGAGAGTGACCTGCGCGCCGAGTTGTCGCGCCACGAGCGCACCTTCA